>JAPKXQ010000006.1 GCA_026394765.1 Methanomicrobiales archaeon | reverse complement strand
GTCAGACCGTAGAAGTCAGGGCGTTTCGGAACTACGGGACCGCGTCGGGGTACTTCACGGACTTTGATAAGCTCGCCGAGAAAGCCGAAGTCCTCGACAGTACCGGGGGAGTTTTGGGGGATCTATGTCACCCTCAACCCTGTTAACTCCGTCCTCCTCTCAAGGCGTGCAAACCGGGTCGAGACCCGGATAGGGAAGAACGACTCCCTCACCGCTGACACCGACATCGTGACCCGGTGCTGGCTCCCCATCGACATCGATCCAGTCCGGCCTTCTGGGGTATCCTCGTCAGACCAGGAACACGAGGCGGCGATAGAGAAGGCCGGCAGGATTGGGGCATTCCTCGCAGAGAAAGGGTTCCCTGCTCCCCTTATAGCAGACTCAGGGAATGGTGCGCATGTCCTCTACCGTATTGACCTCCCCAACGACGATGCCTCCCGCGACCTCGTGAAACGGTGCCTCGAAGTCCTCGCAGTCGTCTTCTCTGACGGCGTGTGCACAGTTGATACATCGAACCATAACGCTGCCCGGATCTGGAAGCTTTACGGTACCGTCTCTCGAAAGGGGGACCATGTCGATGAGCGTCCCCATCGACGGTCCCGGGTCATAGAACCTGGAGCCCAGATGGTTGTGAGTCGTGAGATGCTGGAAGACCTCGCGAACTGCGTTCCTTCCAATGCACCACCGATAGTTCCCGAACAAAAATCCAACACGTTCGAATTCAGGATCGACCTTCGGGAATGGCTTACTCGCTATGGCATCGGGTTCTCGGGCGAGAAACCGCACCAGGGTGGGACGATCTACCCCCTGGACGAGTGCCCGTTCTCAATGGCCCACAAGGATGGAGCATACGCTATCCAGTTCGGGAACGGTGCTATCTTCGCAGGATGCCACCACAACTCCTGCGGGGGCGGTCAGCAGCGTTGGCAGGAACTGCGGGAAAAGTACGAGCCCGAACTGGCAGGAAAGCGGAAAGGACGCGAGGAGAAGTTCCGGGAGTGGGAGCGGGAGAGGGCTCACGCCCGTGTCACTCGGGACGGACTCCAGGATGTCCTTCCCCCTTCATCCACGAGAAATGACGCTTCAAGTTGGGAGGTTCCTGCTCTGTCAGGAGACACTCGCAGCCGCAGAGCCTCCTCCAAGAGTAATGATTTCCCAGGTAGGGAGGAAGCCCTCACCATCCTTCAGTCTGGCGACCCGATCAAGGGGATGCTGGAAAGTTTTGCCAGGGATCACGTGGGGGATGAGGTGGTGGCTGAGTGCCTCATACTATCGCTCGCCTCCCGGTCAGTAGTGAACACGAAGGGCCTTCACGTTTCAGTCTCGGGAGAGAGCGGAAAGGGAAAGAGTTATGCTTTTTACTCGATGTTACGGCAGGTACCCAGGCGGTTCCGGCTTTCAGGCCGGATGAGCAACAAAGCCCTCTTCTATATCGAGGACCTCTGCCCTGGCACGGTGATAGTCCTCGATGATACCACACTCTCTGAAGAGATGAGCGAGATCCTCAAGGGGGTCACCACCTCGTTCCGGGAGCCATTTGAGTACCGCACCGTGAACCGGGACCGAAAGGGCCAGGTCTGCACAATCCCTGAACGGTGCGTGTGGTGGGTCGCAAAAGTGGAAGGGACCGGTGATGACCAGGTCTTTAACCGGATGCTCACCTGCTGGATCGATGACTCGCCAGAACAGGACGCCAGGGTCCTCGCCCGGGTGCTTGCCCGTGATGCGGTGCTGCCAGAGTCTGACATCGAGGAGCGGGAGGACACATTCATCTGTCGGGCGATGTGGGAGATCCTTGGGGACCAGCGCATCTATGTTGCTATTCCGTTCGCTGAGCAGATTCGGTTCCTGGCAGTTGCGAATCGGCGTAACCCGGAGATGGTGCTGGATCTTATCAAGGCACATGCGGTGCTCATGTTCATGCAACGCGAGACCTCAACTGTGGGTGGCATAACTTGTATCAATGCGACCCGTGATGACTTTGACCGGGCGGCGAGACTATATGGCCTCTTGAACGGAACTGCGGGAGGACAGACGACGAAACTCACGAAACGGGAGGCTGATATTCTTTCAGTGATCGAGCATCACACCTGGTCAGAGTTCACCCTCCCTATGCTGCAGAGGTTGACGGGGATCCCACATGCCAGTTTGCATCGGGCGTTCCATGGGTATACCTCCCGAGGTACAACGTATTCTGGACTACTGGAGAAATGTCCTGCAGTCTCTCATTGCGATAGGACGATACAGATCGACGAGCAGGGTGGCTCGACCTCTCGAAGGGCACTCGCTTACTCCTATGACCATAAACTAGCTCTGGCCTGGATGAGAGGTGGAGCTGTATGGGTAGACGTTGGGAACAGTCCAACATTACAGCAACATTTCAGCACAAATCCAGCAGATGCTGGACAGCTAAATTCCGAAGCAACGTGTTCTGATCCTAATAATATTAATAATAATAATTTATTATATAATGAGAATGATGAACAGTCCAGCAATTATGATCACATAGCAGGCGATGATAGCAAGGCTCACTATGATGATCTCTCTTTCTATGACTTGCCAGATGCTGGACAATATAGATCGAAAACCATTAAATCACACTCAATTGAGAAACAGGAATCAATAGGGGCTCAAAATCTATCCAGCACGTGCTGGATAAGTGGTGAAGAACAAATTACCACATCAGCAGATCACGCAGCGAATGAAAAAATACGAGTGGTTACCGCTCCACAACATTTCAGCAAACCATTTATCGATGCTGGACAACGACTTCGACCATCGTTTAATCCCCACGACTTCAAGAAGCTGGACTTCCCCGACCCTCATCCATGCTCAAAATGTGGGAGGAAGAAAGACTCCTGGTACATCGAGAATCTCACACCGAGACGGAAGAAGCAACCAAGTTTGGACCCCTGGTATCTATGCCAGAAGTGCTACCAGCACGCAGTCAAGAGGCACCAGGAGTCCTGCGTTCCACTCCCCGGGACAATCTCCCTTGCAGCCCTGGAGCCCGTCAGGACCGAACACGGGAGGTGCACTATCTGCAACCTGGTACGGGCAACATGGATCGATCGATCCCGCCATCTCAAGGTCTGCGATCAGTGCTATCAACGAGAGCAAGAGAGATCAACCTCAGCAGGAGCATCTGAAGAAGTATAACGAAGACCGTATTAGAAACGCCCCTTCGATTGCGATAATTCCCAATAGATATCTCTCCATTTTTGAATTTTGGTGTTTTAATCACTCAGTTTCAAAACCGCATTAAAATATTTTTATTGTGCTCTCTCACGAATACTTGGCCATAAGTTGAGGCCTGGAGTTCAACAATGGGAGATTTCGTACAGTCCAGCATTGTCAAGGCGCCGTGGCGTCCTCTTGCGACCGCTCTGCCTCTTGCAACTGCAAACACCTTTGTCACCAAGATCACGGGTGCCACCAATCCGTTCGAGACCACCGACTACGAAGTAGCAGGAGTGGCTAAGGATGGAGCTGCAAAGTCTAGTGAATCCTACTCTGGGAGAGTTATCTATGAAGATGCTCTCGCAAAGACTGTCGGTACTGTTAGTATCCGGCGTCCGGTTCAGGCCAATTTCGAGACTGCTATGACCCGGGTGGAGAGTGGCACCACGCTCGCGGGTCACATGAATGGGGACCCTGTTCGTGACACTGAGTATGAGACCTGACTATCAATCCGTGAAGTGCCACGATGCCAACATGGAGCTTTATACCGTCACGTTCACCCCGGAAGAGGTGCGTGTCACGTCGTATTCTGCTGATGCGATCCTCACCCGGATCGAGACCTGGGCCGATGCTAAGCAATTGTAAATTAATTACTCGTTCATTTATTGGGAATTATAGTGTAATTCCATTCACCATGAAAATTCAATTCATAAATTCGTAGTTGAGACAATTGGTCAGCTGAAATTTTCACTCCCTTGGTGTAGGTATTATGG
>JAPKXQ010000017.1 GCA_026394765.1 Methanomicrobiales archaeon | reverse complement strand
TCGCGCCCCCATCACGGTAGGTCATGAATACACAAACTACGACGGACCAGAGACCTTCACCCCACTTGCCACGATCTGGAACGCCACCCGGCCATCTTACTTGGGAAGAACTGATACCGAACCGCGATAGGTACCCCCTCATCCAGGGGATAACCTCTGTGATATCCAGAGAATTTTGGAGGGCTTTTGTCGCCATCAGGCGAGCATGCGTGAATCGCCGTCCCGTCCAAGTAACAAAGCCTATCATTAAGGATCTGAGCGAAGACCACCTCCTCGTAGGCAGCCCTGCCTTCTCCCTCATCGTGACGGGCAGCAACTTTGTACAAGGTACAAAGACCACCAACGGGAGTGTCATTCGCTGGAATGGGAAGACCAGGGCGACAGATTTTATCTCGGTTACGAGGTTGAAGACCGGGGTCCTCGCATCAGACCTCACCCGGGCTGGCCGGGTGAATGTCTCGGTCTTCACCTCCGGCGTGGGAAACTTGAACAGTCTCCCATTCACCATCGCCAATCCGGCCCCCAAACTCCTCCAGGTGAACAGAGCGAGTGCGAAAGCAGGTACAAAAAGTCTCATCATTGGGCTCCGGGGCAACAACTTCGTAAGGGAGAGCCGGGCCTCCTGGAACGGGAAGTACAGACAGACGCAGTACCTCGCACCGACGATGGTGAATGTCAAGGTGCTCGCTTCCGACCTGGTTAAGCCCGGGAAGGTGAATGTGACTGTGGTCTCCCCCGGGCCGGGTGGCGGGGAGAGCAGTGCGGTAGCGTTTGCGGTGGTAAGGTGAGGGGGGGGTCCTCACCTTTGGCGTGGTAGGAGAAAGGGGACATTGTCGTAGCTTCATCTCCTCAAAGACCCCGGTACACCCGGAATTCCTCGCCATGGCCGTCTCCCCCGAGAACTTGCAGTCCTTGTTTTCATGGAAACCCACATGAGGCTTCGCCTCATGCTTATCCTATGAAAGTACCTAATTTTGCCCCCGTTTTGAATTCTATCACGACTTTCATGGGAAACGTCGTATGCGAGTGATTACTTCGCCGACTGGCCACACACTCGCGTAACTTTTGCGGGCTCAAGATCTAAGCTCAGCGGTGGAGTGTTAGCTGAGCCCGCAAGAGCGACTTATTGGGCGACCAATCACATCTCAAACTCGCTCCTTGGTATGCCGGACTGGCGAATAATAGAAAGAAGTGTCCCAATACGCAGTTCGGCATAATTGGGAACTGGTACGGTGATCGTTGTATCAGAGAAGTGTTTCTGCATCACGATATGGCTGCCGCGCTGCCGCACCTCCAGGAATCCATGGCGCTCAAGGATGGCGCAAACTTGTTTCCCGGAGAGGATACCGAGCTTACCCAACTGCAACCTCCACTCGGGTGACATACACTTCCTCGTGCAAGCGTGTTTGAATCTCCTCGGAGGAAGCTGTTTCAAAAAATAACTCTAGTGCTTCCCGGAGATTCTCTCGGGCTTCTTCGATTGTATCGCCCTGACTGGCGATATCGAGTTCCGGACAGAGCGACACATACCCGCTCCCTTCGCGCTCAATAATCGCTGTAAATTGCTTTTGCATACTATCCTCTCCAATGTTCTGACTAATTACTCCTTATTTCCACAAACCAAGGCTTATGCTACGCGCACGAACCAGTTAATCCTTGTCAAGCCAACGGTTTTGGGGTCGACCACCGAGGATACCGCAATTACCACCACAGGTGGCCATCCTTTACGGATATGTTCGTTCACGAGGCGCTCAAGTTGATCAAAGGCAGCATTGCCTTTTATTGTTTCTTTACCGACAGTTTTAATTATGGTATAAGTCAGTTAAGTGGTCACTTGAGCCTCCTGATTGATTTGTATGCCTAAATTACTATAGATTCCCATCGGCCTGGCGAGGATTGGCGCAGGGGCGCGATCTGTCAAGCACGTCTGGTCTTTTTCTGTGGGTATTTTACCAGTTTCTACGAAGTGGCGTTGGCATGATTCCTGGATCCATTGTCAGCACCTTACTCAACTACATCGCGATATGCAGGTTGACAGATGGGATGGCAAATTGCTAAGGTGACTTTAAAGGGTTACACAATTGAGGGTCATTTCACATGCTATCCGGACAGTATGGATGCAGTCCTTGTTTTCTTGGAAACGTAGTGAGGTCGAAGCACGAATCATTTCTATGACAGATTCAGGTTAATTATTCAGAAGATAGAGGATCTGGAAGACCAGATCAAAAAGAGTACCAGGGAATTGCGTGCGTTATTACCTAATTGCCTAAATAAGTGATTATTGCCAATCACATCCGCTCCACTGCGGTCTTCCTCTGCTCACATCAATTATCACTGTGCCCTCATCGTGATCGAAGTACGACATCACATCGTTCTTCTACGACTTCACTGCCTGGCTACAACGCTTCTCCCTTCGCTTCAACCACCTTGGGGTCTCCTGCTGATACTCCAGTAGATAATGATGGCTCTACGAATGCCATTACATCCCAGTGAGATCTCAACAGCGAGAATCTCATATTCCATACCGAAAAAAAGAGAGGTGACATTTATCAGGAATCTCACCCCCCAACCACCCCGCAGCCTTCCACCCTCGCGAGGCGCTGATAGCAGTACTCACAGACCTTCACATCCCGGGACCGGTCACGCCACATCGCCTTCTCGAGGTTACAGATCGAGCATCTCCCGATCTCATTTCGGACCTCTTCCAGCGACTCTATCGAGATCATACCTGGGAGGGGGATACATGTTTCCTGGTGCTTCCTGACTGTTTTCTGCCAGCACCGTCGGCAGAGCGTATAGGGCTCGACTGATGGGTCCTTCCTGCGTCGAGGTGTGATCTTCTCGATGTGCCATGAGTCTCCTTTCTTCCCGCAGGATGAGCAGGGTCGGGAGTCAAGGGAGTCCAGTTTTTTGAAGTGATGTGGATCGAACCCTACGGCAGTTATATACTCCTTTCCGTAGGATTGAACGCCTTGTAAAACATCACATTCGTCGAAATCTCCCCGATCTTCTAATTTCGCATTTTGACCTTCTGCAACCCTACTGGAGGTTCCGCAGGCTCCAGCGCCTTTTTGAGAGTTCAGTTCGTCGATACCGCTTTGATCTGGCGAGATCGCGATCTGTCCTACGGAAAATTCAGATTCACACAGAGACGAAGACTCTTGCACAGGATGATGATCATTGTTCTGTGTGTTTTCGAATTTTCCGTAGGATACACATGTACCTAAGTACATGTGTGTGTTAGTACTCAGATCTTCCGCAATGCTCGATTTTATTTCGTTTTCAATTCCTACGGAAAGTTCCGTAGGATTGCAGAAAGTTGCAGAAGGTGCGGAAGGATTAGAATCAGGATCGATCTGTGCATCGATCCATACGTATCCCCCTGCACACCAGGTTAAGTACAGATCCCGGTCGAATGTATAGGCATTTGACCGCCTCCTGGTTGAGTAACCGGTGACCTGGTCAACTTCGCATACAACTGTCCTGTCAGTATATGCGATTGCCGGACATTTCTCAAGAAGGCCGGTGTAAGAGGTCCCACGGGAATCATATCCGTGGATTGCCTTAAAGATAGACGCATTCGAAAGCCCTGTCACTTTCTGCAGCATCGGGATGGTGAACTCAGGCCATTTGTGTTGAATGATAACAGCAAGGAGGTCCGCTTCTCGTTTGGTAAGTTTCGTCGTCTGGCCTCCTGATGTCCCATTCAAGAGGCCATAGAGCCGAACAGCCCGGTCAAAGTCATCTTGCGTTGCACTGATACAGGACACCCCTTCGACTTCGATCTTCTCTCGCTGCAACAACCGCATCGCAGCATTCGCTTTGATCAGGTCTAGCAGCATCTCCGGGTTTCTCCGGTTCGAAGAGGCCTGGAACCGAATCTGCGGGGCGTAGGGAATGACGACATAGATCATCTGTTGCCCGAGGTTCTCCCACATCATCTGACAGATTAGAACATCATCCCGGACCTCTTGCTTCTGTTCTGGGACTTTCGCATCTCGCAGGAGGATCTGGTTCAATACGCGGCCATCCTGCTCGATCGTGTCATCGATCCAGCAGGTGAGCATCCGGTTAAAGACCTGGTCATCTCCAACTCCCTCCACTTTCGCGACCCACCAGACACACCGCTCTGGGATGGTACAGATCTGCCCCCTCCTGTCCTTAGTCACCGTTCGATACAGGAACGGCTCCCGGAACGAGGTCGTGACACCTTTCAGGATCTCGCCCATCTCATCCGAGAGCGTGGTGTCATCAAATACGATCGCGGTCCCAGGCTGAAGGTCATCGATATAGAAAAGTGCCTTGTTCGACATCCGGCAAGAGAGCCGGTATCGGGGAGGGACCTGTTTGAGCATGGTTGAGAACGTATGGCTCTTCCCCTTTCCACTCTCTCCCGTAACCGATACGTGAAGGCCGTTTGTATTGAGGACTGACCTGGAGGCAAGAGACAGGATGAGGCACTCAGCCACGACCTCATCACCGACATGGTCCTTCGCAAAACACGCGAGCATCTCCTTCACAGGATCGCCGCATTTAAGGAGGGCAAGGGCCTCCTCCTTTCCGGGGAGGTCGTTGCTCACGTGAGCAGGAGTTGATGCAGGGACTCCTCCTTGCAAATCTGCATGGGTGCTCTTTTGAGGAGTTGCAGGTTCCCCACCATGAGTGGAGTTGGCATTCGCTCCAGAAGGGAGAGGGGTGGCAGGTGCCGTACCAGGTCCCTGTCCCCCCTCACTCATAGCTGGTTGCGGCCCTTCAACATGCCGGGCTGCAGTCTCCAAGATCCCATCCCGCTCGGCACGTAACCGCCCCCGTTCCCGGTTCCACTGCTTCTCCTTCTCCTCCCACTCCTTCCACTTCGCATGTCGGTCGGGCTCATACTTCTCCCGCAGTTCCTGCCACCGCTGCTGACCACCCCCGCAGGAGTTGTGATGACATCCTGCAAAGATAGCACCATTCCCGAACTGGATAGCGTATGCTCCATCCTTGTGGGCCATTGAGAACGGGCACTCGTCCAGGGGGTAGATCGTCCCTCCCTGGTGCGGTTTCTCGCCCGAGAACCCGATACCA
>JAPKXQ010000089.1 GCA_026394765.1 Methanomicrobiales archaeon | reverse complement strand
TGGTGAGAGGATGCATAAGGAGGAACTGATCTCGCTGCACCAGATGCTTTATGACATCAAGGATTTCTTCTCCTGCAACAACCCTGCTCTAAAGTTCTCGGACTACCATGCACTCAAGATCCACCCGACCCAGCTGCATCGGAGTAAGCTCGAGCATAAGTATGCCATCTTTGTCCTAGGGAACGAGCTTGCAATGGTGATGAGGGAGAAGGAGCTCGCGGCATCTGGCCGGATATCTGCAAGGATGAGGCAACTGGCCGACCGGACTCTTAGGGAGATGGAGTACATCCAGTAGTCCCATCGACCCGGCCCATCTGTTTTTACTGCTATTATCCCAGTCCCGATCTTTGGGGCCGGAGACGAGTCGGTGGGAATGCCGGCCCCATTCACCTAGTACTCGTTATCGATCCGCGCGAGATAGTCTGCTAGGAGGCGTGGGACCGGCACTGCCATGCAGTGCCAGTTTGGGGTACCATTCACCTCGAGCACGGTGTAACCTCCCTCGTGGATGAGAAGGTCAACCCCGGCATAGTCCGCTCCGACCGCATCGGTGGCTGCCACTGAGATCGCTGCCATATCTGGGTCTACCGGAACGGGGAGTCCGATCCCCCCCTGGTGGATATTATGGGTGAGTGAATCAGACCGACGCTCGATAGCTCCCACCGCTTCGCCATCGATGACAAATACCCGGTAGTCGCGGTCATTCGGGATGAACTCCTGGAGATAGTAAGGGGGATCTCCTAGATCGCCAGGCCTTCGAACAAGTATTATGCCCTTTCCATCAAAGCCGAACACCGGTTTTGAGACGGCTTTTCCCATGCAGCTGATGAACTTTCCTGCCATCTCCCAGGAGGCAGTAAAAGAGGTGGTGGGGGTGGGGATCCCCTTTCGCACCAAGAGCGCAGACGTCTGGACCTTACTTGCGCATGTATAAAGGGCCTGGGGCGTATTGACCGCACGATTGACCAGCGAAAGGGCACAGTACGACTCGAATGCGTGGTCGTCCTGACTCATCCCGCAGGCCCATATTACGGAGTCCTGGACCTCGCAGGCAAATGGGTCGACCTCATCGAGGTTGATAACACAAAACGGTGTTCCGGCTTTTTCAAGTTCCCTGATGACCATCGAGGTCGAGTTGTCATCATGAGTATCAGTCGGTTTTGGGATGATAGCGATCATGGTATGACCCTGTAACGATTCATGGCTGGCTTCAGGCAGGGAACCGGGTCCGGGAGGCAGGAAGTCAGCTCGTTAATGAGGTGGCATCTGTCCTGGAGAAATGTCTGTCGTTTTGATGCGGGCTGCATATCGAATGAATTAATAGGGCCGGGAGCGAGAACTTTTTCGTGGAGGAGCAGTCAAGGTCAGTGGGGATCTCCCCGCCCATCGCGTGTATCCTCCTCGTAGGAATTACTATCCTCCTCGCACTCCTCGTCTACATCCTCCTGACGCGATTTATGGACTTCAGTCCCGCCACCCCGCTTGTCGCGTCGTTCCTCCAGATCCAGGCAGTGATCCACACGAGCGAGTCAGGTGCCTCAAACCTGGACAGCCGCATTGTCCTGGTCCATAAAGGAAAAACAGACCTTGAGAACGACCATATGAGGGCGGTCTTCCTGCGCAATAATCAGGCTGTGTCCTGTAATATCGTCACCTTAAGCGGCCACCGTTTCATCGGGACAAACCACTATGGAGTCCAGAGGATGGAGGGGGCGGGGTGTTCAGGTACCTACTGGACGCCCAGGGAAAAGATCCTTATCGACTTCTCTGATGGCACATTCAGGCCCGGAGACCTTGTAACTGCCGAGTTCTATGACACTGTGAAAGGCACTCTCATCTCGCGGCACTCATACCGCGCATGATCCCCCGTGCGCAGAGCCTCGCCACCCTGATAGGTTCAGGGACCTTCCCATCGAAGGTGAGGGCGCTTGAGACCCTGGCTGCTTCCTCATCCGAAATGCCCAGAGCCCTGATGTATACACCGTGACCTGTGGCCAGTCTTGCAGGGACCCGCTCCCCGAGGGTCTGGTAGGCCACGAGTCTTTCCCGGTCACCAGGGAAGTAGGTAGTAATATAGCCCTCAAGACCTTCGGACTTCTCGTACGTGATGCATACCAGTGGGATCCCTGTGCGCTCGTACACTGTTCCGATGTCGATGATGTTGAACCAGGCGACAACACAGCCTGAAAGCATGACCAGGTTGAGGTCTCTCCTCGCGAAGCTCAAGATGAGAGAGACGACCCGGGTCGTTGCGTCCATTCCCCCAACGGTCAGGGTGGTCCAGGCGACCCCGTCGATCCGGAGATCTTTTCTCATCACAACCCCTGCAAGTATAGAATATTCACGTTGATGGACGCTTTCAGCCAATCCAAGAATTCTTATGCCCTTCTTCGCGAGGTGCATAGAAGCACTTATGTCCAGTTGCCCAAAATATTATTCGATGCAGATCCCAAAGGACCAGGTCTGTGTTCTCATCCCGACGCTGAACGAAGCGCCAACGATAGCTGACCTGGTGCACGAGTTCCGAAGTCTCGGCTACCCTCATGTCCTGGTGATCGATGGGCACAGTACCGATGGGACTGTTGCACTCGCGGAAGAGGCGGGTGCGGAGGTGATCGTCCAGACCGGGCGGGGAAAAGGCACTGCGGTTGCTGAGGCGCTTGCAGTGATCCCAGAGCCTTTCATCCTCATGCTCGATGGAGACGGGACCTACGCGCCGGCCGATGCAGAGGCGATGCTCAACCCGCTCGCCCAGGGGTACGATCACGTGATAGGGAACCGGCTTGTCGAGAGGAACGAGGGGGCGTTCTCCCGACTTAACTTGATAGGGAACCGGTTCATCAACAACCTCTTCAAGATGGCCCACAGCCACTACCTCTTCGACATACTATCAGGTTACCGTGCCTTTTCCAGGGAGTCGATCCTTGCCATCTATCTCAAAGAGGCAGGTTTTGCCGTAGAGACCGAGATGTCTGCCGGGGTAGTAAAGAAGGAGCAGAAGGTCGCAGTCGTGCCGGTTCAGTACAGGACCCGGCCCGGCACCGGGACCAAGCTCAACCCGTTCCATGACGGCCTCAAGATCATCAGCACAATGTACCGTCTTGCCAGGATGAACAATCCCATGTTCTACTTCGGCCTGATCGGGCTTTGCTGCATCGTCATTGGGCTGGTTACTGGCCTCTATATCGTACTGGAATGGTTATCAGGGGTGGACCATCTCCCCCTCACCATCCTCGCGGTCTTTTTGATCATGGTAGGCTTCGAGATCTTCATGTTCGGGGTCCTATCTGACATGCTCCTCGCCTACCACCGTGAGATGATGCGGGAGATCCAGTGTATCAGACTGGAGTACAGGCATGAGGTGCACCAGGACCTGAATCGGTCGATTAACGGTATTAACGGTACTAGAGACGCAGCACGGAGTCAGGAGTGTGGTTTGTGCGTGGTGATTTCAGAACGTGGAGATTTTAAATAATTATTGCCCCTATACTATCCCGAAGAAGCCTGCGATAGTAGTCTAGTGGCAGGACAGGGGCTTCCCAAGCCCTTAGCCCGGGTTCGAATCCCGGCTATCGCACTCATTGCATGACTGATTCTTCCCCTGACCTTCGTGCCATACGCATCATTGCCGAGCACCGGAGGGGGGTTCTCCGTGACATCGCTACGGTGGTGGCACGCCACGAGGCGAATGTGGTGATGATCCACCAGGAGATCTTCGATAGTGGTCCCTATGATGGTATGGCAGAGCTCTACGTGGAGTATGAGGAGGGAGGTGACGTGAGTGAGCTCGCAGCTGACCTGCGGAACATCACCTCGGTCAAGGAAGTGAAGCCGTACCACCCGTTCTCGCAGATCTATGGGACACGGGTGATAATCATTGGCGGAGGGGCCCAGGTGGCCCAGGTCGCGCTGGGTGCGGTGAACGAGGCCGACCGTCACAATATCCGTGGTGAGAAGATATCAGTCGACACCATCCCCCTCGTTGGGGAGAGGACCGTGGCACAGGCCGTTGACGCGGTGGCAAGGCTTCCGAGGGCTGCGATCCTGGTTCTTGCCGGGGCGTTGATGGGGGGTGAGATATCAAGGGCAGTGGACCGCGTGCGGGATGCAGGTATCCCGGTGATAGCACTCAAGATGGCGGGGAGCGTTCCCCAGCACGCCGACCTCGTGGTCAGCGACCCAATCCAGG
Source organism: Methanomicrobiales archaeon (assembly GCA_026394765.1). Classification (GTDB taxonomy): domain Archaea; phylum Halobacteriota; class Methanomicrobia; order Methanomicrobiales; family Methanospirillaceae; genus JAPKXQ01. The sequence goes on along the minus strand of JAPKXQ010000089.1, from coordinate 26,237 downwards.
CCGGGGTATTTGCCGTGATGCATGTCAGTTCCAAAGCAGTATTTGACATCGATCGGGTCAGGGGACGGGAGTTTTAGTGGACCTGGTTGAAACGGCGGTCCAGGTCATTCAGAGGGACGGTCTTGTGGTGTACCCTACCGACACGGTGTACGGTCTGGGGGGTGACGCCCTCTCTGACGAAGCAATTGAGAAGGTCTTTGAGGCAAAGGGGAGGGACCTCTCCACCCCAATCTCGGTAGCAGTAGCAGACATCGAGATGCTTGCAGCTCTCGCCCATGTCGACTCCTTTGCAGAGGAGTTCATCGGGGCGTTCCTACCCGGACCGGTCACGGTTGTGCTCATGGCCAGAAACATCATCCCTGCACTCCTCACAGGCGGGACCGGGATGATCGGTCTCCGGATCCCTGCGCATGAGGTCCCGTTGCGGATCACCAGCATCCTTGATGGTCCTATCACCGCAACGAGTGCCAATCGGTCGGGTGCACCGGACCCCAGGACTGCTGCAGAGTGCCATGTACCCCACGACCTCCTCCTGGACTATGGCCCGCTCCCTGGTACACCGAGCACGGTGGTCGACCTCGTGAACCGAACAGTCATTCGTCCTGGAGTGGGCCAGGCCCGTGTGCGTGAGTTCCTCGCCACTCATGAGTGAGGGTATGCATGCGCCCTATCAGGCTGAGGGACTTTATCGAGGACCGAGAGGGGTGGCTCTATGCCGTTGCAGCGTATGATAACGATGACAGGGTAGGCTGCGTGCTCAGATACATTCCTGACCCTTCAGGGGACCGCATCCGGCCAGACGGGGAGCGGTTTCAAAAGGTCACTTTTGAGGTGGCATACCGGCGTATTGCAGAGGAGAAGCCTGCATATGCAGGTCCTGTCCATAGAGTCCCCATTAGCGATGTTAGACATGTGTATAAGCCAGAAGAGCAGTTTGGTGCACTTTGCAGACGGGACCAGAGGGTGAACGAGATTTCGGACGTACTAGCCCTCGCACCCGGCACCGCGGGATGTACCGGCTCCCTTCTCTGCTGCCTTGCGACCGCAGGTTCAGATATCGACCTGGTGGTCTATGGTGACGCATGGTTCACCGCGCGGGATGCCCTAATGCGCGCAATACAGCGAGGAGCCATCAGGGGGATATCAGAGGACCTTTGGAAGAAGATCTATGAGAAACGTCTCCCTGACCTGACCTTTGAGGAGTTCGTCCTTCATGAGCGGCGTAAATGGAACAGGGGGGAGATCTGGGGGACCTATTTTGATCTCCTCTATACCCGGGCTTATGATGAGCCGGGGGCCGCGTCGCCTGAAAAAGGAGTGGTCAAGGGAAATCTTCGTATCGAGGCAGAGGTGACCGATGCCACCCTTGCATTCGACTATCCTGCGCAGTACCTCGTCTGCCACGATACTATCAGTCGTGTTCTCTGCTTTACTCATACGTACAGTGGTCAGGCACTCACTGGAGAGATCATAGAGGCGGCCGGTGTCTGCGAACGGCATGGTGATGAGGACTGGTTGATCGTGGGGACGAGCAGGGAGCCCAGGGGAGAGTATATAAGGTCACTCACACTCCTGGAAGGTGAAACCTCCACTCAGTCAGAGTAGATCTGATAACTTGGAAGGGCCGCGTTCGCATCTTGATGTGTGGGGGCAGCGGTGGCAGGGACTTTTTTGCGGTCGTGCTGGGATCTCTCCTGCTGCTACCCGGCGGGCCGCCTCCCTCGCAGAGAAGAATGCCCTGATATCCCGGGGCTGGATGACATACCGTCGGGCAACCCCGGCAGGGATATACTCGACTTCTCCTTCGGTGACCTCAGTACCCAGTGTCTCACTGAGGCAGAGTGCATAACCGGCGAGCCTGATCCTGTCGGTCCAGTGTACACCGGCTTTCGGAGGGAGGTGGGCTCTCATGGCTGCGAAGCGGGGGGAATCGTCATAGATCTTGTCGACCACGCCTAAAACCCCATAGCGCGGTGCGCTGCATGCGACATTGTGGGAGGAAGGTGTTCTCCACTTCCCCTCCCTGCAGAGTGCGATGCAGGTGAGGAGGAATGGTCGCTCCCCGATGCCTATGGTGGGTAGTATCGTGGTGACCTCATCCCATATCTCGTCAGGGTGAAGGGGGCCACCCAGATGAGCAGAGACCTGCTTACAGATCGTGTACCTGGGGTGCTCCTGGTATGGCTTTCCCTTCTCCAGGTAGAGCCTCATCGGGCAGGAGGCTGCATATGCCACAGAGGATATGGTCACTTGTGGGTACATGGGATGCGAGTCATCTCGATGATCTGAAAACCAAGGCTAAATGGTGGGAAGACCCTACTAATTAGGTATGACAAACCACGAGATTGCTGTGAATATTCCTCAGAACCTCGATCCGGTATATAGCAATATGATCCAGATCGCATACAAAGAGGATGAGTTCACCTTTGTCTTCCTCCACCAGATCCCCGGGGTGAACCAGGCGCGGGCCAAGGCGATCGTGAGTATCACCCCCACCCATGCCAAGAACTTCTTAGCCGTCCTCGGACGCACGGTGCAGGACTTTGAATCGAAGTTCGGGCCCATCCAGCCCCCATCAGAAAAACCACAGGTCGATAACGTCACCACCATTCGCGGGTATTCCTGAGCGTACCTGGCTCAAGCCCCTCCCAGTGCCGAATCATTTTTGTGAATGAAGAAATAGACGTATACGATACGCCGCCGTGGCTGAGTGGTATAGCGGCTGATTCGTAATCAGCAGATCGAGGGTTCGAATCCCTCCGGCGGCTTTAAACCTGTATTTCGATTCCCAGGGGCAATAAATAAAAACCCCATTTTTCTGCCTTATTTTATGAAACCCCCCATTCAGGATAATTTTGTCTGTGTCCGGGCTTAAAATGACCTTCGTGCACTCGATTCAGCACTCAAAAACAATACTATCACGCCATGGGATAACGACCTAATTAAAGAATTTGTTGCTGAACGGCGTGTTACTGGACATATTTCCAATGGCCGAGCAAATAAAGTCGCCTTTACTCTCATCGGCTGGCGAAAGTTTATTGGACCCTATAACACGCTTACAGTCGACAAATTATTCTCATGAGTCCCTTCGATATAATATGGGACAAATGGACGTGGGACACAGTTCAAACAGAATACGCTCTATGATTACATTCGCATCCTCAAATAATTCTTAAAATGGATGATTGATAACGGATATTTATCTCTCCCTGAAAAGAAGGTCAACCTGATCAAGATAATACCTCAAAATTCAATGACCAAGACTGCAGCTGACCTTCTCCACCCAGGGAGAAAACTCCGAAACAGGTCCGGTACCGGTTTGCTATTAGGGGGTGAAAAAATAGCAAAGAAGAAGAAAAGATGTCTCTCCCTCGAGGTGAAGAACAATGTGAAGTGGACGACTTATGCCTGCGTGATCCCCTCATATCATAGCTGCCCTGACCCGTCCGGGTGCCAGGCTAGAAGAGACTACACTGAGCCGGACCAGGGCCAAGTGGTCCCGAATGGTGAATAAGACCGCAATGAAAGCGGCGGCGATCTACGCTGCCCGGTGGTGGTATCCCTGGACCGGATGGAGGAAGTCAAGGCCTCGGTTGGCCGCTGTTCCGTGTGTGACCTGGAAAAGGCGGGGTGGTATGACAGGGGGGAGTGACGTGAAGTTGTGTAACGTGTGTTACGAGAGGGAGAGGAATAGGCGCTTAAATCCTGATTCGGCCTCCATTCACATGGAGAGGACGTAACACCTTTTTCTACGACCAACCGCCCCACACTATTAGAGTGCAGATCCCACGAACATGATGACGCCCATCTGCGAAGCACTATAGAAAAACAGTTATCCGGCAGGGCCCCGTCATATTAATATATATCGGGTTTGAGGTAGGGGCATTCCGATGGAAAATACCGATAGAGGCCTCTCAAAGTCTGCTTCGGAGACATTTCATGGTTTCTCATTCGCGTAATCTTGTTCGGTTGAACACGTTCATCCTCCTGGTCCTCGCTCTGCTCATCTTCCCTGTCATGGCAGGGACGGGCAGCACCCAGGACCAGTACTCTCTCTCCAGGGAGGAAACCGTATCGGTCAGCCCAGGGTCTTTCCTCCCCTTCACACCGTCCTTCACACCGGGGGGATACCCCCGCATCCCCCTCGGGTGGTCATCCCTTACCCGCAGCAAGGCTCTCCTCTCCTCTCATGGTGCGCAGAGTATGCAAACGGGTGGAAACGGGGCTGACCCCCTCACCGAGATCGATGAAACACTCGCACCCGCAGAAACTGCGGCACTGAAGTCTGTGATACAGAACACGCTCCATGCCTTTTCCTACGACGCATCGACCGATGCCTGGACTGCCCACAATTATGCCAACCAGGTAACGTTCACATACACCAGGGATGGCACAGCAGGGTTCTCTGACGGCGAGCATTCGTTTGGGCTGGCCCTTCTTGGTATCGGGAGGGGTGGAGATCTTATTTCTGCTGAACAAGGTGTAGCACATGCTGACGGCCGGCTGCTGAATATCACCCGGACTGAGTTCACAGAATGGTACAAGAATAATGACGAGGGTCTGGAGCAGGGAGTAACGATTGCACGCCGTCCGCCGGGGAACGGGCATATTCAGGTCGGGTTTGCACTCACGGACGACGGCTCGTTCTCTATAAAGGACGGCCAGACGCTCACAGTGACTGATGTATCAGGGACATCCCTCTTCACCTATACCGGGCTTGTGGCCCTCTCTGCCGATGGGAAGAAACTCCCTGCATCCCTCATGGCCTATGGGAGCAGGGTACACTGGATTGTGGACGATGCTGATGCTATCTACCCGGTTACCATCGACCCAGTCATCACCGCCTCTGCAGCAACCGCGAAGTTCACAGGTGCTGGGAAAGATGATTATTTCGGCAGTTCTGTCGCCCTCAACCAGAACGGCCAAACTGTGCTCATCGGAGCGTATTATAATTCCTCCGAACGTGGCACCGCATACCTCTTTGAGAGGCCTGCAGGCGGATGGAATCCGAGTACATCCGCCTCTGCAGCGACCACCACCTTCACAGGCGCTGCTGTTGGTGACCAGTTCGGCTTTTCCATCGCCCTCAACGAGACAGGGGGAGTCGCACTTGTCGGGGCTCCTCTCAACGACCATTATAAAGGCGCCGCATACCTCTTTGAGAGGCCTGCAGGCGGGTGGAATCCGAGTACATCCGCCTCTGCAGCGACCACCACCTTCACAGGCGCTGCTGTTGGTGACAGGTTCGGCATGTCCGTCGCCCTCAACAAGACGGGGGGTCTCGCATTTGTCGGGGCACCCTTCAACGCCAGTTCACAAGGCGCCGCATACCTCTTTGAGAGGCCTGCAGGCGGATGGGATCCGATTACATCCGCCTCTGCAGCGACCGCGACGTTCACCGACGCTGCAGGTAGTGACTGGTTTGGCTGGTCCGTAGCCCTCAACGAGACAGGGGGAGTCGCACTTGTCGGGGCACCCAACAAAGCCAGTTATAAAGGCGCCGCATACCTCTTTGAGAGGCCTGCAGGCGGATGGAATCCAATTACATCCACCTCTGCAGCGACCGCGACGTTCACCGGCACCAAACCGTGGGACAACTTCGGCGGTTCCGTCGCCTTGAACCAGACAGGGGGACTTGCACTTATCGGGGCATCCCAGCCAATGGCCGGAAATGGCACCGCGTACCTCTTCGAGAAGCCTGCAGGCGGGTGGAATCCAAGTTCATCCGAAGCCACAGTCAACTTCATAGGTGCTGCAGATGGTGACAATTTCGGCATGTCCGTCGCCCTCAACAAGAGCGGGCAGGCCGTGATCATCGGGGCGGTGAAAAATACCACCGCCTCGGGTAAAACCGGCACCGCGTACCTCTTCGAGAGGCCTGCGGGAGGGTGGATTCTAAGTACATCTGCTTTAGATGCCACTGCGACGTTCACCGGTGGCGCAGCGAGTGACGAGTTCGGCCGTTCTGTCGCCCTCAACGAGACAGGGGGGATCGCGCTTGTCGGGGCACTTTATAACGAATCTGGCGGAAGAAGTTGTGCCGGTGCCGCTTACCTCTTCGAGGTTGCGACCCCAGGGCCCACGCCTTCTCCCCCTACAGCGATCTTTTCCGGCACTCCCACGTCCGGGACAGCCCCCCTCACTGTGACGTTCACGGACACCTCAACGGGAGATGCAATCACCAGCCGATTGTGGGACTTCGGTGAGGGAAACCCCCCGTGGCCGACGACCCACACCAGTTTCACACAACAGTATACCAACGCGGGCACATACAGCGTCAACCTGACTGTGACGAATGCCGCAGGGTCAGACTCGCTCCTTCGCCCTGGGTACATCACTGTCACTTCACCCCCCTCACCCGACCCCGGCCCGGGACCCGTTGATGTCAACCCCCCCGGCGTGAAGAACGTCGTCCCCCCCGCCGGGAGCCCCGGCTCCTCCTTCACAACGACAGTGACGGGGTTCAACTTCATGTTCGGCGTCTCTCCCATCGTCACCTTCACGCACGGCGGGACGACCGGTGGGAAGACCACGACGAAATCATTTAAGGCAACCCACGTGAAGGTGATCACCTCCTCGAAGCTCACCTGCCACGTGAAAGTCCCGTCGGACACGAAACCGGGCACCTACACCGTTACCGTGAAGAACGGCGATGGGCAGGCAGGGAGTCTCTCGAACGCCTTCACCGTCACCTCTCTCAAACCCGTTGTCTCCTCGCTCTCCCCGGATAAGGGCGTAGCAGGCAAGACCGTGACGATCACGAGCCTTGCGGGGAGGAACTTCTACCCGAACGCGAAGGTCTTCCTGAAGAGAGACGGGGCGAATGCCATCGCTGCCAGAAATGTGAAGGTCATCTCACCCCAAAAGATCACGTGCCTCTTCTCGCTCCCGGCCGGCACAACGAAGGGGAAGTGGGATGTCGTCGTGAGGAACCCAGACAGTGCGACGGGGGAGAAGGACGGGGCGTTCACGGTGCGATAAGGGAATAATATCCCCGTTTCCTTTTCTCAACCTTCACTCGTTAATATTATCCATCATTTACCCAAATACATCCCTTCTTTTCTTAAACAAACACACTAAATCCCCAATTCCCCCAAACGCCCAATCCCTCTTCACCTCTCCCATCGACCTTCTTGTATGAATGTCACGGTCTACACGCTGACCCACTGCCCTCGCTGCGAAGACTTCAAGGACACTCTCCAGGAACTCTCGATTACATACCGGGAGGAGGACATGAACTCCCCTAATGCCATCGCTATGCTCCGGATGGCCGGGGTCTTTACCCTCGAAGCCCTGGTCCTCCGGGTAGATGACCGCTACTAAACGACGATTGACCTCTTCGGCGGCGACGACCTCCAGGTCGATATCCTCCGGCATATCCTCGGGAGGCCGGCACGATGACGGCCAAAGCCCACCTCATCGGGATCAATGACTACGCCCCGGCAGGAGATGGCGGCCCGGACCTCTCCGGCTGTGTGAACGACATCGAAGACTTCGCTACCGTCCTCTCTGAGCGGGGAGTGGTCGGGATGAAGGCAAAGACGATGCGTGTCCTCACCGATACCAGAGCAACGAAGGAGAAAGACCTCACCGGCCTCGTCTGGCTCTTCCGGGACGCAAAGCCGGGAGATGTGCGGGCCTTCTACTATTCCGGTCACGGGACATACCTCACCGATACATCGGGTGACGAACCGTACGGGCGGGACGAGGCGATCTGCCCCCACAACTTCCCCACCGCCGGGATGATCTGCGACGACGAGATCGGGGCCGTCCTCTCCGGTATCCTACCCGGGGTGAGGGTCGAGGTCTTCCTTGACACATGCTTCTCAGGGACCACTACCCGGCAGACCACCGGTCCCTGCACCTGGACGAGGCCAAGGACGATCTCGCCACCGCTGGACACCCGGTTCCTCGCCGAGGAGCTTTCGGTGAAACGGCCGGTTTTCTCGGGGTGCAATCCAGAGGTCACGATTGGAACGGCTGGTGGCACATCCCGCCCGGCCTCCGGTACTTCTCCGGGTGATCGAGCCTTAACCCGCCAGACCGTCACCGTGCCGGCGATGACTCACGTCATCTGGTCAGGCTGCTCTTCCAAACAGACGAGCGAGGAAAGGCAGATCGACGGGACACCCCGGGGTGTCTTCACGTACCACCTCTGCCAGGTCCTCCGGGACGCTCCCCAGGATGCACCGCGAAAAAATATCAGGAAAGGCGTCTGTGCGGCCATCCGGCAGGACGGGTACCGGCAGACACCCCAGCTCGAGGGTCCGGCTGACCGTCTGAACGGCCTTATCTTTGGGTGAGAGATGAAGGGACCCACGGCACGAGAGTGCCGGAAACACGAATGCCCGCACCTGCGGCGGCGGATACCCGGTGTCTCTGAATGTGCGGTCTCCCGGAAACTGCCCGGGAATACACCCCTCTTTCCAGTCACGGCCGGGTCATGCGAGGAATCGCCGTGACAGCCAGGACACCCCGTTCCCGGAAGAAGAAAGGACGCCGGGGGTGCGAACCGGTGAGGGAGGCGTTGATCGCGAAGTACGCCTGTCACCCTGACGACGTGAGGATCGCGTCAAGCGGGCAGACCGGCCCTGACCTCCTCTTATCCCCGTCTGTGCAGGTGCGACACCCCTTCACGTACGAGGTCAAGTTCCGGAGAGGATTCCGATCTGGGACGCCCTTGATCAGTCTGCCATTGACACAATCGATCGGCAATGTGCATGTGGCCCGCGAAAGAGCCGATCAGAAACGTCCTGCAGGATCGAGGTGAGAGAGCGAGAATCATCTCTCTATCTGCAGTAAGTACCCACTCACCAGCATTCCATTACCTCGCATGACCATTGGGAAATTTGGGTCCGTGAGACGAGCTATGCCTCCCCTTTGTTCTTTCCGGGTAGGATGAAGCAAGTCCCGTACCCAACAATTCCTTCCCCCTGTTACGACGCCCTGAATTGTCGCCCTGACCCACCTTACCAGGGGTTCTCCTCATGTTACTCTGGATCTGAATGGTGAGAGGGTAATCTCAATCTTCAATAAATCTGGGGTACCTTTGGGTAATATCAGGGAACAGTCCCGGAAGATGAAGACAGAGGGTGATGGGAGGGAACCGTGGGGATTTCCGTCCCCATTGTTCCCTGCAGAGACAGATGAAGAGCCTTATTGTTATGGTCCTCAGCTGGTATCACCTGCACATCGCGGTTCGAATCGAACCGGACCATGCCACCCTTTAATCAATGACCTCTTCTGCATAATGGAGGGGCAGTATCTCTCTCATTTCAGTTGTTCTTGCGTGCCAGTAATCCGATCCATGTCTTGGGGTACATATCGGACCCGTCCGCAAGGTGAATGATCTCCAGGCTATCTTCGTCAATGAATCTCCCTATATTGTATCCCTTACCCTCGTCGGTAATGAAGACCTCCCCGGAGGATGAAACGACCCCTGTGAATTTCTTCGTGTAGGTCTTTCCGTCAGACGGTTTGACAACCTCTTTGAACCCTATGAATGTCGGTCCGTTCTGTTCCGTGATGGTATACGATGCCGAGAGGTTATCGAAGTAACCGCTGGGATTGACGTAAATACTGGCGTTTTTCACAATCCATGTGCCGGTAACGTTTCGGGTTATTCCTGCAGGGGGAGCAGAAGATGTCACCGGTGAGCGGTTGAATGTCCCGAGAAAGACCCGTGGATAATCGACGGATCCATCAACCATGTGAACGACCTCAAGGCTGTCAGGTGCAGTAAATTTTCCGATATTGTACCCCTGGCCCTCGTCAGTGATGTAGACCTCGCCCGAGGGGGATATAACTCCCGTGAAGTTCTTTAAGGACGATCTCCCGGACACCGGCTTGAAGACCTCCTTTTTCCCCGTAAAGACCGGTCCTTTCTGAGTGGTGATGGTGAGTCGCGCGGTGACATTGTCTACATAATTGCCCTGACGGAGGTAACTGATATTATTCCCGGTCCAGGTACCAGTAATATCGGGTATTTGTGCTGGCAAGGTTGCTTCGTTCAGTGCAGATGGACGCAGGAACGTTCCCACCCAGGATCTCGGGTAATCGGCAGAGCCATCCACGAGGTGGACGACCTCGAGTCTTTTATTGTCCGAGATCCGTGCAATGTTGTATCCCTGGTCTTCATCGCTGATGTACACCCTCCCGTTGGCAGTGATGACCCCTGTAAAGTTCTTCGCGTATGTTTTCCCATCAGACTGCTTCGTGAGCTCTTTTACACCCATAAAGGTCGAGCCTGATTGCTTTGTGATGTTGTAACTGATGGAGATATTCTCACGGAAATCGGAGGGGTCAACATACCGAACGTTTGTGCCGATCCAGATGCCGGTGAGGTCGATGGCGTTTGTTCTCGCGGACAAGGTCGGCATGGCGGTTGGAACAGTAGATGGAACGCTGGTTGTAGTTGTCACCGGAGCCTGGGTAGTGCATCCGCAGATCAACACGGTGAGCCCGATAAGGAGCACGATACCTTCAATCTTCATAGGACTATAGTATCATCTGGAATCCAAAAAAGGATTGGGATTTATATTTCCCGAGGGAACACACTGGAAAAAAATGGCGTCTCATCAGTTTCAACTTGGACACCGTTAAGAATATACTACAATAAACAGAGAGAGTTGCGATGGAGATTGGTTTGTTCTCAGGAGTCCCGGAGTATATAAAGTCCATTATGCCGGGCCAAATAGTGTAGTCATCTATTCGATGAAAAAGTCAACGATGAACCAAGGGTTTATAGAAGGCTATGAAACACGAAGTGTTTCATATCAGGTTAATCAGTCTTTTGAGTGGGTGTATCGAAGAGGTGATTCTTCTTCCCACTCCATACATGTATCAGTGTTGGGATATACATCACTGCAAAACCAATGTTGATTGACAAAGTCCTTTATTCTCATATTCATGGTATCATCGAATGGTGAATTTGCTGTTGGAAAGGATCAGATGTACATTTTTACACAGCCGATGACACTTGCTTGGAGACGGGTTGCAGCTGCGATCATGGATGAACCTTATCGTCCCCCGGAAGACCTGATTAAGGAAATTCGGACGAACTGGGGAAACCGTTGAATTGGACCGATTGATTCAACCTGATGGATCCTGGTAAACAGGATACCCGGGGACAGCCCGCAAGCGAGACCCGGTTAACGTTATGATCGAACTGATCTTCTTGTATTTGAAGGTCCTGCCTGGCCACCCTGATGACCTGACCCGGGTTGCCTCCAAACCGCCATCCTTTTCTATTGCCATTGAATAATATTCCCCGCTATGAAATGGATCCCTTTGCTTCTACTCCTGGTTGGTATCGTGCTCGTTGCCGGTTGCACCTCACCCGCACCGACGACCACCCCCGCAACCCCGGCCGCAACGCCATCTCCCACCGTGACTGCCACTCCTGCAGCCCCGGGGGTTACTGACCTCCTCGGGAACTGGTCTGGCACATCGAGCGGGTACATGGACCAGTCCGGGTACAAACGCTTCAATGATTCGCTCATCATGAATGTAACCTCGCAGGACGGCCACCTCTTCAAGGGCGTGCTCTACTTCCCGAAACTGAACGGGACCCAGATGATGAAGGAGGTTGCCGGCGTGATTGGTGACGATGGGAAGACTATTAAGGCCATAGAGTATCCTGGCGGTTTCTCTGACGGCATGATCCTCTCCCCATACGAGATGGATCTCATCTTCAGGGACCAGGCAACCCCCTCGACCATCTGCATCGATTCCCTCAAGCGTACGACGGTTACACCAGGGGCTGCGGCACCCGCTCTCCCGGCCATGCCGAATCTGCTCGGGCACTGGAACGGGACATCGATCGGGCTTATGGACCAGTCCGGCTACCAGGTCGTCCGTAGTTCCATGAGTATGGAAATCACCGGGCAGGATGGCCGGATGTTTACGGGACAGGTCGCCTACGAGATGAACGGGACCCAGTTAACCAAGAACTTTGCCGCGATCTTTGACCGGGACGGGAAGACATTCCGGACCATAGAGAACCCGGACGGGTTCAGCAACGGCATCGTCATATCTGCCAACGAGATCCAGCTCGTATTCAGGGACAATTATGACCCCTCGCGAATCGCGATCGACACGTTTGTCCGGCCTGGAACAATTCCGGCGCCTGCCGTGACCGTGTCCATGAATCTCATCGGGGCGTGGCCGGGGACATCGAACGGCTATATGAACACAGGCTCAGGGTATGGACCCATCAAGGATGCTCTGACCCTGAATATCACTGCACAGGAGGACCGCCTGTTCAAGGGACAGGTCTCTTATGTTGTGAACGGGACGTCAGTTACCAAGGAGGTTGCCGGTGTCATCGGCCGGGACGCAAAGACCTTCGAGACTGTGGAGTACCCAGAAGGGTTCAGCGATGGCATGGTCATCTCCGATGCTTGGATCCATCTCGTCTTCAGGGAAGATGGGACCCCATCATCGATCGCAGTCGATACGTTCAGGCGGGCGGGGAAGGTTCTGTAATCGCCGGGAACACTCTCTTTTTTCCTTTTCCGGAAAAGTGAGATTCACCTATCCATAGAAAATCCCCCGCCTGCCTCTTCTATCAGATAGACAGGGATTGCACAGGTGAGGTGGATGAAGGAATGAACAGGAAGTGATGGTGATTGGAGTGGCGGGAACATCGCCACTCATCTACCCCTATGAGATGGTGCCTCCTTTTCGTGAGTCAAATGAACTTGGCGAAGAATACGATCCCTAAATATACTGGAACGTCTTAATTAAGAGTTTAAACGAAGATCCCACCCTATTGGTGCATTTCCAAAATGAGGGGGTTAAGTGACCAAGGGGTCTCATGTGTATTTAACTGTCGGGCCTGATGCCGAAGGCATTATATTAGTTTCTCCATACCGTTATCCAATAATCTAGCGGAAAAAGATGTCAGAATGATAAAACTGCACCAGAAGATTTCCGGAACGTTCAGGAGTTAGGAAGGAGGTGACTGGTTTTGCAAGGTTAAAGGGGTACATATCATCGGTAAAAAAGAATGACATATCTGTGTTATCCTCTATTGTGAACGCATTCGAGGGAACACCCTTCATCCCTTCTGTCGCGCACAATCAAGGCTGAATAGTTACAAAAATCCTTACATTACCAGGAAAGATCGCACCGTCAACAGATGGAGATAAACATCTCTGGCAAACGAAAAGTTACCAGTTTGTCATGATGCGGTCAAAGAATGTGGACGGGTAGTGGAATACCATCAGATCAATAATGAATACATGAAAGGTTTGCGACAGGCGATCAATCATGATGTGACCCGTCAACGGTCTCGCAATGCCCTGGAGACCCAAGGATACACGAGTTGCTGAGCATCGGAGCCACACGCATTTGATAACCCTCATATACACAGCAATCCAAAACGAGGAGGATGGGAACGACGGGGACGGCTACGGCGCGGAACGGATTTACCCTCCTCATCATCTCGATCTCGCTTGCCGCGTTCATGACAGCACTTGACGGGACCATAGTGAACATTGCCCTCCCCACAATATCCGAGGCATTCGATGTATCGACCAGCACGGTGAGCTGGGTATCTACAATCTACCTGCTCGTCATCTCGGGGTGCATCCTAATCTTCGGGAAGGTCTCAGATGGGATCGGGTTCCGGAAGGTCTTCCTCTGGGGATTCCTGATTTTTTCCATCGGATCGCTGTTTTGCGGGCTACTTCCCGAGTTGCTCGGCTAATTCCCGGCCCTGATCGGTTCGAGGGCGTTCCAGGCGGTAGGAGCCGCCATGATCGCCGCGATTGGGCCTGCAATGGTCACGGCCTTTTTCCCGATGGAACAGAAAGGAAAGGCGATGGGGATCGTCTTGACGTTCACCTCAATCGGGACGATAGTCGGCCCTGCGATCGGGGGCGTGCTTTGCCAGTATCTCTCCTGGAACTGGATCTTCTTCATTAACATCCCGGTTGGAATCGTCGCGATTCTCCTTGGTGCAAAAGTGATCCCGACGACCGGGTTTGTGAAGCGAACCGGAGGGTTCGACCGTGCCGGTGCAACCCTTATCTTCGTGGGCCTTGCAAGCCTGCTCTTTGCTCTTTCAGAGGGTCAGACATTCGGTTGGACTGCCCCGGCAATTATTATGGCATTCACACTCGCCATGCTCACGCTCGGTGGCTTTATCTACTGCGAGCTCCGGGCACCGGACCCACTGCTCGAGTTGCGCCTGTTTACACGGAGGAACTTCCTTATGACCAATATGATCATCGCACTGATCTTTTTCTGTTATGGCGGCCTCAACTACTTGCTACCCTTTTATCTCGAGTATGTTCAGCACTACGTCCCTTCCGCAGCAGGGTTGATCTTGACGTCATTCTCGGTAACCGGCGGGATCGCTGGAATTCTTGCAGGGGTACATTACAACAGGACTGGTGGACGGCTGCTCTGCATCCTTGCCGGTATCTCGATCGCTGCCGGGTTTCTCATGCTTACGTTGATCCGGGTAGACACATCTACAGGATTCGTAGTCGTCTGTCTCAGCCTGATCGGATTAGGGATCGGCCTCATGCTCACACCGGCATCCAATATGATCATGAACTCGGTAGCAAGGAACTATCAGGGTATGGTATCAGGCCTCATTATCGTCGAACGGTTTGCACCTATGTCCATAGGAATCGCTCTATTCAACCTTGTTTTTATCCAAGGGGCCATAACGGTTGCCACTCACAACGAGATTACAATGACGGCACCCGTGAACATAAGGATAGAGACCCTCATGGTAGGTTTCGACCTGGCATTTCTCTTTGCTTTTCTAGTCGGGGTCATCATATTGATCCTTACTATCGTCGCACGACAGGAGATACATCCCGATTACCAGGAGGTGAACGAAGGCCCGCCGATGCAGCCCGGTATATAACCAGGGAAATATTGTGTGAAAATTCTTGGGAGAAGAAACCCGGGTCGCAGGCTATATTAGATTATTCGGTTGCCGGGGGAAGAACAAGATAAAAGTTTACGCTAATTAAGAATATGGAAATAACCTGATAAGGCCTATTTTTTAATTTGGATTTGTCTTCTTTGTTTTTGAATCGCATTTAAGCTTTTCTTACATTTCATCTGTTTTCTGTGTCGAAATAATTGAAGCGCTTTGGTTGCTTGTAAAAACAAAAAAATACAAATCCGAGAGTAATTGTTGGACAGCCAACTTGGAAAGTTGGTAAATTTGTCTTAATAAGGATCCGGAACCACGGTCTCGTGCTCGATGATGATGCGAAGTTCTATCATGGTGCAGTTAACATCGGCTGGAACCAAAACACATTTATCTCTAGATGTGGGAAATTAAAAAAGAGGAATGGATTATACACGGATGCCGTTCCAGAACTCCGTGGCGTTGACAAGCTTCTGGGACGAATACGCCCAAGTACCGGTGAAATAAGTATTTTCGGGGGACATTACGAATTCGAACGGCCCACTGGTCATGTCGGTGCTGTTGTACCATGTTCCGACGAACCGGTTCCCAAGAACGGTCCCATTTAGTATACCTATGTCGCCCTCATACGTCCCAGTCACCAGGGAGCCAGTCTGGTTCATTTTCAGGATTGCCGAGAAATTTTTGGAATTATCCGACCAGGAGCTGTTCCAGGCTCCTGTCCAAGACAGAGATGGTGCAGTTGTGGTGGCTATGATCACCGGCGTTGCCGGTGTTGTCGCCGATATCGTGGTAACACTGGGTGAAGCCTGTGAATTAACAGGGGGACTGGTTGTGCAACCAGCAGTAAACAGAAACAGGCAGGTGAGGCTTGCTATGATATATATCAATGCGCATTTCATGGAGATTCTCCGAAGTATCATCTGAAAGGGTACCTTTGAAGTCGGTGTTTAGGCAGATAATCCTGCGGTGTCATCAGCAAGTAGTTTCATCTAGTGGTCTTTCCCTGTTGTGGCATGGGATACACCCGCTCTTTACGGACAATCTCCTGCGCATACCTGATACATGCAAGGATATCCTCTCGTTCGAGCCCGGGATATTCTTTTAAATTGAGGACTCAGGCCATCCCGATGCAAGGAGGTCAAGAACAATATCAACAGAAATTCTTGTCCCCCGGATAAAGGGTTTGACGGTTATTACCAAAGGATCAAGGATAATCCGTGAGACCGTTTCCATGAAAACAATAGTGATAAAAAATATTTTACTTTCCCTAATGATGGAAAGAGGAACTTGTCACAGCGTGATAGGATTATATCCTTTTTTTGAGTGAAGGACCATAAACTCGACTCTATTTAATCAGTAAATTTTTGGCTTGTTTCCCCCGAACGGGTATGTGTTTAGGTTCTTAAATATTTGTGAAACAGCCCCAATAGTAGGACATTACCCAATTTTATAGTTTGACCCATACACTACCTCCACAGCATTTGGGAAAAGATCCAATCGAGTTTTCAAAAGCTTTATTCGATGACGCATAACGGTAATACATCGCCCACCCATTAATAATTGGATTGAGGCACAGCAAGTAGATTTTTATTCCTTATTTTTATATAGATTTCGAGAGGTTGCCTACGTTATGTACTCTTCGGGGGAGAGGGATTAGCGCCCGATTCCCGCATATTGGCGAAGATTGATCTCGAGATGACTGGTATGTCGTATCGAAATAGTCTACCCAGGTAATTGGTTATAGGGCGAGAATATAGCAGATGGCGAAGAGTGAAACTTTGCTGCACATCTCTTGAATTGAGGCTTAAATACCTAATATTTGCTTTTATTACGCCTATTTACGATGAACCACCCCAAAAAAACGACCTCGATAGAAGACCGAAAAACGGTTTTTTTCTTCCCGGATGTTTAAATAAGATAGGGTAATATCAGGCCGCGGAATAAGGGCCTTGGTGGCCGTTAGGTGAGACCGTTTGCTGCCGTATTTCTGAAAAATGGGAGATCATCAGCGAGATTTAGGGCACGGGGAGAAACAGAGGCATATATGAGGTTTTCTAAGACATGCTGCATCACGTACAAGGTAATCGGGACCCATTTAAGGCTTTTTTGTATTTATCCTCTCTGATCAATTCACGCTCTTTTCATTCTCCTCTTTATTTGCGCCTCATTTGGTAAGAGTTCTTTAATGTGTTTAGGCGATATTAGGGCCATTGTGAGCAATTAGCTAAAGAAAAACCACTCTTTACAATCATTGCCTAGAAATTTTGTGCACATGAATATCTACCATATGGGAAAGCCCTGACTTCGCTCTAAAATATGTGGGGACGATAGTCTCTGGACAGTATTTTGCTAATCCTATGCGCCACAGTCTTACTGCACTCCCCCAAGTTCTCGATATCGAGAAATTTCTCTCTGAGGCGCGTTGCTACCATGGTCGTAACTATCGGTATCATTGAATGGGTCGAGGTTTTCAATCGTCCCGGCATCTGAAAGATCTTGAGCGCACGCCCGACGAATTTCTCCGGAAATATCACAGGAGACCACTATAAATTCAAAGTGTCGTTCAGGATAACTGCAGAAATTCGTGCGCGTTCTGATAAATTGAGGATGAAATATGACCACACTCTGACATCTCTTGGATCATAAGTTGGACTCCTCTACACTCCATTCATTGGCCCAACACGACTTTGGGTAGTGAATCAGGAAACAACTCGTAGTTGAAATATACTTTATCTGCATACTTTTTGATATGAATGTGGAAAATATTTGAAATATTGCATTTAGCCTCACCTCAATGAGTTACCTGCAACAACTGTGGAAACTGTCCAGAATCAATCCTATCTTTCAATTACATCGGCCGCATGGGCCGTATTACATCCTCTTCCGGTACCTTCGCGCGCACCAGTAGTACTACTGGTAACCGTTCCGGTTGACCTACTTTTGGATCTGGATCTGAGAAACCATTGGGAATTCCACATTTTTTAGTGGAGGTAGATCTCTTATTGGAGAGACCAGATCTACCGTTGTCACACCCTTATGCCCAACCTTTATAAGTATTGTCACATGACCCCTCCTCACACACGGGATCGCATGAGATCCTTCCTGGGAAACCCATGGACATCCGGAATCTCCTCTCAAAAAAAGTGCTGATCCTACTGATCGCGCTGGTCATCGTGCTCGTCGTCGTGATAACCTTCACATCATTCTATGGCATGGTGGCACCAAAGCCCCCTACCTTCACCCCAAAGGTCGAGACGTCTGGGAAGGTGGTCTACATCTACCATGACGGTGGTGACACACTCAGTAGAGAGGGGACACGGGTGATAGTGAACGATCAGGTGGTACCTATTACTGCACTCACGTTCCTCAATGGTCAGGACTGGCCCTGGACCCCAGGAAAGACATTGAAGGCTGAGTACACCGGACCTGGCCTCCCCACCACTCTGGAAGTTCAGGTCACCTCGGGTGGGAAGGACCTTAAGATCTACTCTACCTTGTTAAGAGAGCCAGAGAAGGGTGGAATCCCTGTCATCACCATGACTCCTGCCCCTATCCTCACCACACTCTCCCCCACACTCCAGGTAACCCAGGTGGAGGGGACCACCCCGTATCCTGGTACCAAGGTAGTTACCCCCGTAGCCCCAGTCACCACATCTCCCACTCGCTTCCTGGCAGGTCCCCCTCTCGCCGACTTCACAGCGAATCCTCTCTCGGGTCCGACCCCCCTTACCATCTGGTTTTCTGATCGCTCAATTGGGGTGGCCCAGACATGGTTCTGGAGTTTTGGGGACGGTGAGACTTCTACCCAGCCTAACCCAGTCCATACCTACTCGCGGGGAGGAAGTTACACTGTCAGCCTCACGGTCTCAAACCAGTACGGAGTGAACACAAAGACCACCCCGGGACTGATTATGGTTGGTCTCACCCCGCAGACCTCGTTCTCTGCGTCAGTCCGGAATGGGACAGCCCCGCTCATGGTCCAGTTCACCGACACTTCCACTGGTGGCCCGATGGGATGGCTCTGGGACTTTGGTGACAACACCAGCGCCACGCAGCAAAACCCCCTCCACCTCTACCCTTCCCCAGGGACGTACCAGGTCGCACTCTCGACCTGGAACCAGTTCGGTGGGGACATGCTGGCCCTTGCAGAGTACATTACCGTTGCCCCCATCGCGTTGACCGATATCTATCTCTATGACGGGAAGTGGGGCAACCTATCTCCCGATGGCTACATCTCATTCAGGGTGACAGGCCCCGGGTCATGGATAAAGATAGGGGGCACCCAGCGGACTTTTGAACCAGGAGACATCGTCCAGCTCTTCATCGGTTCTACGACGAAGTTCCAGGTCGACATAGAGGACGGGATGGTCCTGATCTTTGCATCAGACCCTGTACGGATGTTTGTCAATGGACGACTGATTGCTACCGGGTCAGTATCAGGAATCAAAGTTTATAGTACTGATAGTATGAGGTCAACACTGGTGCTGAACATCCCCCCTGAAGATACATTTGCACAGCTGATGGTGAACAACCGGAGAGTTGTCGAGCGGCAAGGTCATGGACTTTTGTTCACAAACTTCCGCATGGATTCAGACGGCGATTTCGACCTCACGGTCAGTGAGGGCTACATCTATGTAAAAGCTGGAGTGGAGCGGTACGAGGAGGTCTGACAGGGCCGTGATAGTCCGGGGTGCGCCCTGACCCCATAGGTTCTGAAGTACCAGGTGCATCACGGTAACAGCTTTTAGCCCATTCGAAATTCTTTTCAATAGATCCGGCGAGATCACTGGAAGGTTTCATCTCCTGCTAATACGCCCCCGGGCATCTCTCTCGTCTCTAGTGCATCCTTTAGTGTGATGCTGCACAGGAGAGACCGGCTCCTCGGTGTGCTGGCATGAAATGGAGAGGTGGATATGATGAAGATCGCGATATACATCACCGTGGCGTTCCTTGCAGGAGCCCTCGCACTTATGGTCGCCCCGGTCCTCGCCGCCGAGGCGATGGAGAAGCACGTCCTATACCAGACCGACTTCTCCAGTGATCCTGGCTGGATCACGAACAGCCCGAAGAACTATTACTGGGACATCTCTAATGGCACGTACCACTACCGCGTAGAGGGGGGAACCGGGGGGTACACATTTAAGGAGCTGGAAGACTACGACCTCGAATCTTTCAACCTGGAGTTCGATGTCACACCTTTTACTACCCAGAAGGAGAGCTCGTTCCGATTTGGCGTTGGGAGCGTTGAGATGGACGTCTCCCGGGCGACAAATGTCCTTGCCGAGATGTTGAACAAAAAGTATGGCAAGCTGATGGGCCTTCGGGTTATCACGCAGAACAACAATATGGCAGAGGTAACCAGCTACTTCTACTCATACTGTGGTGATAAAGAAGGGTGCAGTACAAAGGACTTTTCAGATGGGGTGACGTATCACGTCATAATCAGGTACAATAAAGACCTCCAGAATGCTGACATCAAGTTCACTGACAAAGCAACAGGTGAGATGGCCTGGGGGTACTATGTGAACATCAACCAGGAACTCACCTCTCTGGACCGCCTTGTTATCTCCTCGAAAGGGGAGTACCAGCTAGATATCGCCGCAGAAGGGGAGATTGACAATGTTGAGCTCTACACCTTCAGGCAACGTCCAGTTACGACTACACCAACCCAACCGCCTACGACAAGTCCAACGACCGTCACAACAACGGTATTGACAGCTTCGAAGACAACACCAGTCCCGACGACCACGAAGCCCACACCGATAGGGATCCTGGTCCCGGTATTTGCATCCCTTCTCGGAGCTATCTGCACCATTGTGATCTCCAGGTCCCACAGGGACGAGTGAAATGGCTGTAAAATACTTCATATTACCACCTTTTCCCCTGGTCGGCGGGTGACTGTATATGAATGAGGACATGGAGAAATGGCCGAGCCAAGACGAGCACGTGATTGAGGCGATCGGCAGGTGCAGGGTTGTGGTCAGGTGCGGGCGTGTGGTCGATGTTGGCCCCCCCCTCATCGCCTCCTGCCCGCTCGCACGAAAGTTCACCTACCCGGTGGCTGCGATCGCACCTGACGAGGTAGGAAAGAATATCGAAGCAAGGGTGGCAGGCTTTGGCATGTGCAGTCCTGACCGTCAACTCTATTCCGAGGGAGAGTTCGTAGGGTTTGGGGCATCAGAGATCCTGAGTTTTTCATTAGGAGCAGGGCTCCTCGACTGTGCGGTCATTGCCTGTGAAGGGGCTGGCAGTGTTGTCGTATCTGATCCCGGACTTATCCAGGGTATTGGGGGGCGAATGTCAGGCCTCGTCTCAACGACTCCCATCCCTGGTGTGATTTTGGCCATAAAGCGGCATGGAGGTAGAGTTCTGGACCCAGTCCACTCTGCGATCGACCCGGTCGCTGCAGTAAAGCTTGCCATAAACCAAGGGTATCGCAGGGTCGGTGTCACGGTTGCGGACGCGGACACCTGTGAGCGCGTGAGAGATCTCCTCCCTGACGCCCTGGTCATCACCGTCCATATGACCGGAATATCTCCTGCTGATGCGGTGCGCATCGTTGCATCGGCCGATATAGTCACCGCGTGTGCCTCAAAGGCCATAAGAGACGCAGTCACTGGAAAGGCACTGGTCCAGGCCGGGTCTGCAGTCCCGGTCTTTGCAGTGACCAAACGGGGTAAGACTGCCATCCTTGCAAAGGTCGGGGCACAGGACAGCCCTCTCTTCATCAGGACTATGCCACTACCAGTGGCCTGGGGCGAGGGGCCTGCACCCCTGGTCTGACCCCTTACATTGGCCTACAGTCCCCGCTTAATTCCACCTATCCCAAGGAGGGTGCACGGAATGATGGAGGATTCATGCTCCATTCAGGGAGACCCAGGAAGATATGAGCGCGATACGACCAGCCTCCCATTCTTATGTGGGGCCTGGTGATCGCACCGTTTGCTAACATAAGAATAGGCAGTCCAAAATCCAGGCATCATAGGCACTTGGTTGCACGCTCATGTATCCCTGCCGGGATGAGTCTAGATAGGGATTATTGGACGAAGGATCCTAGCCCTCTGTGCGATCGCGTCACCCGAGATGACCGTGACGTACTCCCCGAACTGGGCGTCAAGAGCAGGATCGCCGGTATCCACAAAGAGGACCGGAGTCTCTGCGAGTTTGTGTGGTGTCGCCACTAGGATCACCCGGGAAACCCCGATCTTTTTGAGCACCGCGGGGCTTACCTGCTGCGTCCCTCGCCCAAAGACCGCCCCCAGAGACCCCAGGGGGCTGATAACCAGCCGTACCTTCTCCTCACCCGAAAGGATCTCAAGTAAACCCCCTTCATTGAGGTCATTTCCAATGAAAACGCCTCCTTTTACAGCATCGAAACCAAGAAGGGTCTTTTTTAGTCCCATCTCCTCTGCGATCGCAGCAGTGGTAGACCCGGGTCCAAGGATGTACGTGGTATCTTCCCGCATCACTGCGGTGAGGAACCGGGCGATCGACGCTCGCGCCCGTGCTTCATCGACATCTACAAAGACCCTCTTTCCGGCAGGGACCAGTCCGGGCGACGAGAGTGTGGTCGCAATGGCATAGAGCCTTGTCTTCCACTCTCCTCTCCGGTAGGCGTCCTCATCCACGTCGAGGACCTCAGCGTCCCGCTGCAGGAGGTCGTGACTTAAAAGGACGCTGGATGCAGCTGCCGGGGTCGTGGCAAAGACCCCTGAGAACATCTTTACCCCGCCAGGGATCCCAAGCACTGGGACGCGATTTTCTATGGCGCTCACCACGTCGCGTGCGGTACCGTCACCACCACAGAAGAGAACAACCTCTGCGCCTTCCCTCACAAAGGCGTGACATGCTGCAATGGTGTCGGCAGCGCTGCTCTCCCCAGCAAAGCGGTAGACCACTGAGTACTCACTGATCCCGGATGAGACCATGACCTCCTCACCCATCTTCCCTGAACAGGTGAGAAAGTGAAGGCCTCTACCTTGCAGGAGCGCGAGGGCAACCCCTGCCCGGGCCGGGGAGGTTGGGGCTGCACCGCGTGCAATAGCCTCATGGGTCCTGCCATCGGTCCCCTTGAGCCCCACCCTGCCTCCCATCCCGGCGATGGGGTTGACAAGGAAGCCTATCTTCCTGACCAATCCGTGTCCTCTCTCATGAGGTCTTAGGAATACGTGTAAGCGAGTCCCTGATCAGCTCAGTGGGATACTCATAATCGACCAGTTTCCCGTCATAGTAGGCGTCGTAGGCACTCATATCGAAGTCCCCATGGCCTGAGCAGTTAAAGAGGATCGTCTTTGCCTCTCCGGTCTTGCGGCACTCCTCTGCCACATCGATGGCTGCTTTCACCGCATGGCCTGTCTCTGGTGCCACCAGGAACCCTTCAGTCCTGGAGAATGTCTCCATCGCTCGGAAGACCTCAGTCTGATAGTACGCGACAGCCCGTGCGACACCGTCATGGACGAGTCGTGAGACCAGTGGGGAGTCTCCATGGTAGCGGAGCCCTCCTGCATGGATCGAGGGTGGGGTGAAGTCATGGCCCAGGGTGAACATCTTGAGAAGTGGCGTTAGGCCGGCGACGTCCCCATAGTCGTAGGTGTAAATCCCCTTCGTCAAGGTGGGGCAGGCCGTCGGCTCGACCGCAAGGATGTCGGTATCCATGTGGCGCCCCTTCATCTTCTCACCTGCGAATGGGAACGAGATCCCTGCAAAGTTCGAACCCCCTCCTACACACCCGATCACCACGTCAGGGTACAGGTCCAGGCTCTCGAGCTGTGCCTTCGCTTCCTGCCCAATTACTGTTTGGTGCAGGCAGACGTGATTGAGGACAGACCCGAGAGCATAGTTCGTGTCAGAATGGGTCGCAGCATCCTCTACGGCTTCAGAGATCGCGATTCCAAGACTGCCTGTGGTACCAGGGTCCCGCGCAAGGACCGCCTGACCGGACCGTGTCTGAGGTGTCGGGCTTGGGAAGCACTCTGCCCCCCACGCCTGCATCATACTCTTCCGGTAGGGCTTCTGGGCATAGCTCGACTTGACCATGTAGACGGTACACTTCATCTTGAAGAGGCAGGTAGCAAATGCGAGGGCTGAACCCCACTGGCCGGCCCCGGTCTCGGTCGCGAGCCGGGTAATCCCGGCCTTCATGTTATAGTACGCCTGCGGGATGGCGGTGTTGGGCTTGTGGCTCCCTGCAGGACTGACCCCCTCCCACTTGTAGTAGATCTTTGCTGGGGTCTTGAGGTACTTCTCAAGTCGGTGGGCGCGGTAGAGGGGGGTTGGCCTCCAGAGGGTGAGGAGATCTCTAACCTCATCGGGGATAGGGATCTGGTGCTGGGTTGAGACCTCCTGCCCGATAAGATCCATCGGGAATATGGGAGTTAAGTCCTCAGGGACCACTGGCTTTCCGGTCTTTGGGTGGAGGGGGGGGTCCAAAGGCGTGGGAAAGTCAGGGATGATGTTGTACCAGCTCTTGGGGAGCTGGTCCTCGTCGAGAATGTTCTTGGTCTGCATATCATATTAGTGGAAGTGTACAATAATATACATTATGGTACATTTCCTCTCACACCACAATGCGGTCGTCCTGTAACCTCACAGGTGGGACCCCCACACCCGGGTCATCTGTAACCACGAGTCACCTGTCGGTGGGCAGGATCAATTCAGATTATGACAGATTTTTACAAGTAACGTTCGTTCTGCTTAATGTGGTTATCCAGGGGCATACAAAAGGGAGATTCACCCCGGGTCTGCTCCGCGACGCAGTAATGACTAAAAGTGCCAGAGTCAGGCCGATAGACATGCGCCTGCCAGGGAAGGGGCTCCTGACTATCACTCAACCCGATGCTGTGAGACCACTTAACCGGGATATCTTCACGGTTAATCATGCTTGCAACCCCTAGGGAACGATTGAACCGCACCAAGAGCGAGATCTCATCACGTACCTCGCGGTAGTAATACTCCTCGCGGTCTGCACCCTCATTGCAGTACGGCAGACCATCGCGAAGTCTTTAAAGATCTGGCAGATCATGCTGGGTGGCGCCCTCACTGCTCTTATCACCGGCCAGATAGCACCCCTGGACGCGGTGCGGGCGATTGACCCCGGAGTTATGGTCTTTCTCTTTGGCATGTTCGTCATCGGGGAGGCCATCTCTGCGAGCGGGTACCTCTCATGCCTTGCAGAGAGCGCATTCCGAAGGGTTGTGACTCCACGTGCGCTTGTTCTGGCCCTCATCGTGACTATGGGAGCTGCCTCTGCCCTCCTCATGAATGATACTCTTGCCATCATCGGCACCCCGCTCTCACTCCACCTCGCCCGTGTGACCGGCATCTCCCCTCTGCCACTCCTTCTGACCCTCTGTTTTGCAATCACCACGGGGAGCATGGCAAGCCCTATCGGGAACCCTCAAAACCTCCTTATCGCAACCTCTCCTGGGATTCAGGACCCATTCCCACTTTTTCTCTTCACGCTCGGACCTATTGCAGTCGTAAACCTCATAATTGCGTATGCGTTCCTCTTGTACTTCTACCGCCGCGACCTTGCCCCCCGTATTATCACGGTCCCCACGGGGTGCATCACCGATCCTGTTCTTGCCAGGATTGCGAAGCTATCTCTCCTCATTGTCATTGCCATGATAGCCCTCCAGTTTGTGCCGGGTGTGGGCACCACCCTGCACGGGGCGGGGATCGCTGCCATCGCCATAGCAGGGGCTGCTCCAGTTCTCCTCTTCGCACCTTCCCGATGGCATATCCTTCGCAACATCGACTGGCCGACCCTGATCTTCTTCGCAGCTCTCTTTGTCCTTATGGCCGCGGTCTTTAACAGTGGTGTCTTTCAGGAGATCACCGAAGCCCCCCTCCTCACCACCGTGCCGGGTGTCCTCTTCGTGAGTGTGGTTACCAGCCAGGTCATCTCAAATGTCCCTTTCGTTGCCCTCTTCCTCCCTGCCATAGCACAGGGTAGCATCCAGCCCGGGGTGGCACTCGCACTCGCTGCAGGATCAACACTGGCAGGCAACCTTACGATCCTCGGGGCGGCATCTAACGTGATTGTGGTCCAGAACGCCGAGAAGGAGGGGGTGACCATAACGTTCTGGGAGTTCTTAAGGATTGGTGCACCGCTCACTCTCGTCCAGTGTGTTGTAACCGCACTCCTCCTCACATTTCTGGTATGATGCCACCAGTCCCTGGAAGAGAAAAAATTCAAGTACTGGGGAAGAACGGCACTATCATGGATCTCTATCTCTTCAGACACGGAAAGGCCGAGCGGGAGGGCACGGACGGGTCAGACACAACCCGCCCTTTAACCTCGCGGGGGCGGCGGGAGACATCCGCAGCAGCGCTCTGG
>JAPKXQ010000106.1 GCA_026394765.1 Methanomicrobiales archaeon | reverse complement strand
CTTTAGAGAGGAGATTTGGAACCGTCACCGGAAGGAAAGCCCTAAATTGGAGTGATAAGGGCACCGGTAAAGGGGATTGAAACGGCTTACCCGGTAATTAAGACTTCAGAGATCGGCCTGATCAGCCCCGGTCCCTCGTGTGCCGGGTTGTTCACGCGCTGGGAGACCCTATACCCCTCAAGATCTCCGCCTGGACAGGGGACGAGGCAGTCAAAGAGCTGGTTTGACTCCTTGATAGTCGGGTCAAGCCACCTTCCTTCACAAGTACGAGGTAGAATTGCAGGCATCCGGGGGTGGACCGGTGTGACGACCTCGTTAGCTGCCACGGTAATTATGACGCACATGGGGAGATCTCCATTTGAGGTGGATCTGGTCTCAAAGAGACCTGCCAATCCCAATATACCATCACCTCCCGTGCGGAAGTACCATGGGACTTTTTGTGACCGCGCATTCCCCCACTCAAAGAACCCTGTTGCAGGGATGATGCAACGGCGGTGGAAGTAGGCATCCCGGAAAGCAGGGCGCTCACTCAGTCCCTCCACACGCGCGTTGATGATTGGTTCTGCCCCATGATGGTCGCGGGCCCACGGAGGCACCATCCCCCAGCGCATCGTAACGAGCGTTGCTTCCCCTCCCCCCCTGCCCACGACCACTGGGACTTCCTGGCCCGGGCTGATGTTATACCTCTCAAATAGCAATGGGTCAAAATCAAGTGAGAACCGTTCCCGCAGACCAGCAGTGACTGCAATTGAGAACCTTCCGCACATAAATGAGGATCTCTCCCCCAGGCAAAGAACACGGTGGTTTGGACAGATGACCTCTGATCTTGAACCCGTCAGCAGTTACTCTTTGGATCTCGGATATTTTTAATTGCGAATGTGTATTATGCCCCAGTCCCATCACCACTATTCCAGGATATCGGAGAAAGGGAACTAATATTAATGGGCTCTTCGTGGGAATGACCATAATATTGGCCTCTATCGCAATCGGGACATGTGCAGGAGAGAGTACAGGACTGATCGGTGGCGATGTCGGGTACTACCGGATCCATGGCAATGTAGACGATGCGTCTGTCTAATTTGATGGGATATTCCAGGGTTTAATCTCTCAAGGAGTCCTTTTGGTCCCTGTCTACATTATAGGTAAGAAATACTCTATGTTCAAAGTGACTAAAGAGGGCTACACCGACTACCAGGGGGCTTTGCTCATAGCTCCGCCCAAGGTCAGTACCTGGACTACTATGCGACCCAAAAAGTGTTACCTGTAGCAAGTACCGGCACGCTTAATGTTATGTCCGAACCTGCAGGGGTGATGGTGGCCATTGACGGGGATGCAAAGGGATTTGTCCCTGACCCAGGTGTTATAGTAATTGGCGGACTCTCTGTTGGGAACCACGTGATAACCGCTTCACTCACTGGCTACCAGCCCTCGTCCCCGGGGGTCTATGTCAACCCCAATTCTGTGGTAAAAACCCGAATCACCCTCGCATCATGCATCATCGGGACACTAGAGGTCTCTTCGACCCCACCCGGAGCCACATCCTATCTGGACAACCAGTACGCAGACATCACGCCGTTGACGATCCCTGCGATCTCACCCGGGTTCTACCTCCGTCACCATCAAGGCAGGAGGGTACCAGGACCTCTCGATGACTGCACATGTCATCCCCTGCGGGGTGGATATGGTCCAGGGAACTCTTGCCCTAAAAAACCCACCGCTCCTGCGACCCAGGTAAAGACGCCCCTGACTCCCTTGACTGCCCACATGGCGGTAGATTCTGCCATTCTAATGCGGCGGCATTAAAGCCGGGGACCCTTTGCCTTCTTATAGGTGGACCGCCATTTCGTCGAAGGTGACATAGACTTCAGGGTGGCTCCCCTGGTACTCCCTCGCTATGAGCCGCCTATCAGTATGCGAGGGGTACCGCACTGCATCGAAGTGCATCAGGGCGAGGCGCGCCGCACCTGCCTCCCGGGCGATCCTGACTGCGGTCTCGGGGTTGAGGTGCGGCCACTCAACAGAATGCTCCCCGGGCCTGAGCGCGCATTCTGTGATGACCAGGTCGGCCCCCCTGGCAAGAAGGACTGCATTCGGGCAGTAACCGGTATCCGGGAGGTACGCAATCGTTTTTCCCTCGATCTCCATCCGAAAACCCATGCAAGGCGATGCATGGACCAGGAAACGGCAGGACAGGGGGAATGGTTTTGTATAGTCCCCTTCAGCGAGATCTTCCACTCTGACTGGATAGGGGAGGTCCTGCAACGGAATGGTAAAAGGTTCTGCCACGACCCGGTCGAGGATACTGGTCGTTCCGGGCTGGCCATATATGGTGAGCCCTTCAGGGATGCGGAACTTGGTAAGGACATGGAGGCCGGCGATATGGTCGAGGTGGAAGTGAGAGAGGAAGAGGTGGACCGGTCGATCGGTTCTTGCGTACTGGTCCAGCTTCGAGAGGCCAAAGCCTGCGTCGAGTACTATAACAGACTCTGCTGCATCAATAAGGACTGAACAGGTGTTCCCGGTAGGGGAGTCGTACCACCCGTTTGTCCCAAGGAATATTACCCGCATACTTCTCTCATACAGAGGAGTGGACACGGGAAAATGGTTCTCGTATGAGGTCTCCCCAACATTTTTCTCTATTGCGTGGCTATCAGGCTTCTCTATGCGACCAGCCTATCTCACTCTGACAGGCCTGGACGAGATTGCACAAAGGGCTGACCTGGCAACAGCCCGTCTGCGTGACTGCACCCTCTGTCCCAGGAGGTGCAGGGTCGATCGCCTCGTTGGGGAACAGGGGTAATGCCGGGTCGGTCCTCTTGCACGCATCGCAAGCGTCGGCCCCCATTTCGGAGAAGAACGCCCCCTTGTTGGGTGGAAAGGGTCGGGTACGATCTTTCTCTCCTCTTGCAATATGCGGTGTGTATACTGTCAGAACTACCCAATCAGTCATAGGGGTGAAGGTACAGAGGTGACTGACGAGGAGTTTGGCCTGATGATGCTCTCTCTCCAGGAGAGGGGGTGCCACAATATCAACCTCGTCACCCCAAGCCACGTTGTGCCAATGGTTCTGAGAGGGCTCCTTTTTGCCGCCCGAAATGGCCTTAATGTCCCGCTTGTGTACAACACCGGAGGGTACGATGCGGTAGAGACGCTCAAGCTCCTTGATGGTATAGTAGACATCTATATGCCAGATATCAAGTATGCCGATAACGAGGTGGCCCTCTACCTGTCAGATGCTCCCCATTACTGGGACGTTGTGCGCGAGGCAGTCTCAGAGATGCAGCACCAGGTAGGAGACCTCACGATTAAGGGGGGTATAGCAAGACGTGGTCTCCTCATCCGCCACCTCGTCCTCCCCGGCGGCCTTGCAGGAAGTAGCACTGTTCTAAACTTCATTGCTGGGGAGATCTCCCAAGACACCTATGTGAACGTGATGGAACAGTACCAAAGTAACCTGTCCGAAGATCTGCTTCGATGTATAACGAACAGGCCCGGTTTCAAAGACTTATGCAGAGGGATAACACGTTCTGAGTACCAGGAGGTAATTTCCTGCGCAGCCTCATTAGGCCTCCATCGTGGAGTTCCCGGTAGTGCAGGAGAGTAAAAGGAATGAAGGGTGGCTCTGGCAGGAAAAAACGTCTTCTTCTGCAAATTTCGTCTCTACTGGGGAGGTCTTTATGCCCTGCCTGGGGGCTGCACTGATACCATGGTGAGAGTGGGGACATTTATCGGAATGGATGTCGGGGGAACTAACACCGATATCGCAGTCATCGGCGATGAGATAACCACAGTCAAGGTGACAAATGCCAAGGGGCTCTCAGCAGCCCTCGCTCACGTCCCGTCTATTGGACGCCTTGCGGTGAGTACCTCGCGTCCACTAAACGCCCTCATCAGCGGAGGGTCTACCCTGGTATCGACTCTCTGCATCCCTGACCCCGGGCGGGTGTACCCCGGAGGAGTGAAGGGAGCGGTTGACCATGGTGGCGATGTTGTCGAGCCCCTAGACCTGCCGAGGTAAGGCGTGCGATCTCTGGATTCCATGGGAATTACCTCGCGATCTGCGGGAAGTTTGCCACGCGAAACCCTGCCCTGGAACTGGAGGCTGCCTCTATCGCCAGGAAGTTCTACCCACCAGAACGAATCGCTAAGAGCCACAATCTCGGTGGACTTGGTCTTTTGAAGCGAATCGTTTCTACCCGCGGGAACGCCCGCATCCAGGGGGTGGTCGCGGAAATGATCAGAGAGATCCGTGATTTGAGAGGGGATTTTCTCATCTTCCGTGGAGACTATGGCCTCTCTCCGCCTGAAGAGGTCATTTACAACCCTCTCGTCCTCGCCCACTCGAGCCCGGCAGCCGCGGCGCTAGGAGCGTTCTTCCTGACAGGAGTACATGACGCCCTTGTTATCGATATTGGGGGGACTACCACAGACCTTATCCCGATTAGGGGTGTCGCCCCTTCTCTTGCCCCACTCTTCATTCATGGTGAGAAGTCCCTGGTCTCTGCCGTGGTAGCAGAGAGTCTGCCCTTGGGGGGGGATTGCCGCCTCGGAGACCTGGGTGTTATGCCCTTGCGCTACTTTGACCTACTCCCTTAACAGGTGTGGAGAAGAGATCAGAGACCACGAAAGGTCGCCATCAACTTCCAGTGCATCAGCAGAGGCAGCTATTGAACAGTACTGCACCACCATCGCCCTTGCAGTGACGGGCCACACCCCAGGCCATCTTATCGGTACCAGCTTTCTCGCACCCTATCTGGTCCCGCGGATAGCAAGGGCGGCCGGAGTCTCCTATAGTGTCCCACCATGCGCAGATTCGTCGAATGCCGTCGGGGTTGCTGTCTCCAGGTACAGCCTGGCCCTCACAGTCCACGCCGATTCTGGGAGGCGGCGTCTCTTGGTGAATGGTGCAATGAAGGAGTATCACTGCCCCTGGGACGACGAGGCCCTCGTGGCGTATGGAAAGGGGGAGGTGCGGCGGATGGCCGTTTCTGCCGGTGCCTCACTTGAAGATCTCGACCGGGTGGAGATTTCAGCCCTCTCCTCGTATGATGTGATTCGAGCAGGCAGAAGGGAGTCACATATCACCGACCTGGTGGTAGGGATAAGCCCCGGAGTCTCGGCGGTAGTCAGGTGAAGACAGTAGTCGTGTTCCACCCGGCGTTCCTTGCCCATGAGCAGCACCCCTTCCATCCCGAGCGGCGGGAGCGCCTTTCCTATACCATCGATCAGCTCACCGAAGAGGGAGTCTTTGATGACCCGGGGGTTGTCCCAGGTCCCTGCGACTCCTGCGACTACCAGGGACCTCACAGCCGTCCACCACCCCCACTACCTTAACTTCTTAAAAGTTGCGAGCCAAAAGGGCGGGTCCATCGACTTTGACACCACCATTCCCCCCGGCCTCTATGAGACCGTACGTCTGGCGGCAGGTGGTGCGGTGAACGCGGCATCAGCGGTTCTCAATAGCGAGTTGAGAAACGCCTTTGCCCTTGTCCGGCCCCCGGGCCACCATGCAGGGACCGCGTGCGGAGGTGGGTTCTGCTACCTCAACAACGTCGCGGTGATGTCCCGGGCTGCTCAGCGTATGGGCGCTCCAAAGGTACTCATTCTGGACTGGGACGCTCACCATGGGAACGGGACCCAGGAGATCTTTGATGCCGATCCAACCTTCCTCTTCATATCGGTCCACCAGATGCCCCTCTATCCCGGGTCAGGACGTGTGGAGGTGTGTGGAGAGGGGAAAGGGACAGGGGGGGGTGGTACACCATCAACCTGCCGGTTCCCCCTGGTGCCTCAGATGACTGCTACCAGTACCTCTTCTCCCGGGTGGGCGCACCAGTGGCCCGCGAGTTCTCCCCTGACTTCATCGCAGTATCAGCCGGCCAGGACAACCATTTCACTGATCCCCTGATCGGCCTTGCATTGACCGCACGGGGATATGCAGACTTAATGAGGTCTACTGCCCTGCTTGCAGAGGAGATCTGCGACGGACGCGTCGCCGCCGTCCTCGAAGGGGGCTACAGCGTGGAGGGGGGTTTGCCCTTATATCAATCTCGCAGGATGGGACCTTAAAGGCATCAGGGAGCCTGCCACGTTGCGTGCGATGTATGAGGCAGCACGAGACCCGGATGCGATAATCGTAGTGGAAAGGATGGTAGATGCACTCTCATAAATTCACAAGCAGTGGTGGCATTCACTCGCGTAATCAAAAAAAGCGGGTTTCTACCCGGTATATGGGTAGCTCGCTATCAACGTGTTACGCTGCGTCAACATCCTGAGATTGGCAGCTTGGACACATCGGGTGTTTTCCGATCCCCTTGAACCGCTCACCGCAATCACGGCAGCGGTACGGACTCCCCTGCACCCGATCAGGGGGAATGTCGATATCGACTGGGCCGCCCACAGTACACATACCTCACCGTCACCTCAATGGTTGAAAGCTCTCTTTGGGGATAATAATATCGCGGGGATACCAGGAGAAGGGTCTGGCGATCTGGTCATGATCTCAGATCAGCGTGAAGTATATGTACTAGGTTGATGATGTATCATTGGCAGGCTCATAGCTCCACTGTGTAGACTTGAGGGCGTGAGCTGCCACTTCTGCTCTTCTGTATTGTGACCTCTCTGCTCCCACCTGATTAGAGTACCACTTATCCATCTGTGAGCACGTTTAGGGTTAGGGATTAGAGTGCAATCACCGCTGTGATGCCATTTGGATACGCAGCAGTGCCGCCGCTATCTCGAGAGATGTGTAGTCTCCTACCATGATCCGCTCGATAAGCGCCACATAACGCTCGTGCTCCCCGTTGTCGACGGTCTCCCTGATCTTACGCACAAGGGGGGCCATCTTTGCCTCCGCAGCATCGATTGCGGATGGGAGTGGGGTCCGAGTGATGGAGATCCGGGTGAT
This sequence comes from Methanomicrobiales archaeon, assembly GCA_026394765.1. Lineage (GTDB taxonomy): Archaea > Halobacteriota > Methanomicrobia > Methanomicrobiales > Methanospirillaceae > JAPKXQ01. The sequence goes on along the minus strand of JAPKXQ010000106.1, from coordinate 1,605 downwards.
CTCCTGGATCGCACCGAGCTTATAGATCTCCTTGGGGTCGACAAAGGTTATGGCACGACCGGAGCGTCCTGCCCTGGCGGTCCTGCCGATCCGGTGCACGTAGTTCTCCACGTCCTGAGGGACCTCGTAGTTGATGACAAGGTCGATCCCTTCAACATCGATACCCCTTGCGGCGACATCGGTAGCAATGAGGATGTCGATCCCCCCCTTCCGGAATGCCTCCATCGTCCTGTCCCGCTGCGACTGCTTCATATCACCATGGAGTTTCGCTGATATGTACCCCCGCGTCCTGATCCTGGACGCAAGTTCATCAACCCGTCGCTTGGTGTTGCAGAAGATGAGGGTGAGCTTGGGGTCATACGAGTCTAATACCCGGCTGAGCGCCTCAATCTTGTCAGTGGACCGGACTTCAAGGTACAACTGCTCAATCTGCGAAGGGACAGTTATCTCCCGATGATGTACCTTGATCAGTACCGGGTCCTTCTGGAACCTTCGGGAGATCTCAAGTATCGGTCGTGGGAGCGTGGCTGCAAAGAGTACGGTCTGGCGTTCTGCAGGAGTGGTCTTGAGTATGGCCTCGATGTCATCACGAAAGCCCATGTCAAGCATCTGGTCTGCTTCGTCAAGGACGACAATTTTTACCCGTGCGAGTGAGAGCGTCCCCCGCCGTAAGTGATCAAGCACCCGCCCCGGGGTTCCGACGACGATCTGGGCTCCATTCTTGAGTGCCTTCAGCTGCCTCTCGATGGGCTGACCACCATAGACCGGTAGGATGGTGACGGGGCCGAGGTGATGGGAAAGGCGAACGAGCTCTTCAGCGATCTGGATGGCAAGCTCCCGGGTGGGGGAGAGGATGATCACCTGGGTGGTTCGTCGGTGGAGGTCGATCTGCTGGAGGACAGGGATGCCAAATGCGGCAGTCTTGCCCGTTCCGGTCTGGGCCTGTCCGGTTACATCCCGGCCCGCGAGGAGGAGCGGTATGGTCTGGATCTGGATGGGTGTAGGTTCTTCAAACCCCATCTCCTCTATGGACTTGAGTATCCTAGGCGAGATGTTCAGTTCAGAAAATGTTAGAGTCTTCAATCGTATACCTGTTGGTGCCATAGCTACATTATAGGTGGCATCGTGTAAGGGATCGGACGCGCCAGTCTCTTCTAACCACAGGGTGATCCAATCGGCACAAGAAGGGTCTTATCGCCAGGTAGAGAGAAGGCAGACCTCTGTTCTGTAAGTACACAGAAGACGCCTCCAAAATTTAATTTCGACTAATAACTAGGTGGAAAAGCTCAACACATAGGTTACCCGAAAAAGCTCAAGACATGGGTACCCTCAAATTCTCAAAAATGGTTCAACACATAGGTTACCCCTTATAAACCATTCAACGTTCATTGCTCCTTTGGTGGAGCATAATGGAACTGACACCCGAAGAACAGGAACGAATTCAAGCAATCCAAAGGTTCTTAAAGGGGGACTACCCCGTCGATATTTATCAGAACTTCAACAGGTCAAAAAAGTGGTTTAACAAATGGTTAAATCGTTATCATACGGGCAAAACGGATTGGTACAAAGATCTTTCGAAAAGACCCCATGTCATCAGTAAAAAGA
>JAPKXQ010000009.1 GCA_026394765.1 Methanomicrobiales archaeon | reverse complement strand
GATCCTCAGCTGTCGAAGTTCCCCCCTCACCAAACTCCCAACTCCAGCCAGTGGGGTTGTTCAGCGACCTGTCAGTAAACTGGACTGATAAAGGCACTTTCCCGGCAGTGACGTTCGCCTTGAAGTCAGCGACAGGCAGATCGTCAGCGTGGATATATTCCTGTTTAGTCGTGATGTTCGAACCGGCTGAATTCGTAACAGTCAATTTGACCGTGTATATCCCTTTGGTGGTATACGTATAGACGGGATCCTCAGCTGTCGAAGTTCCCCCATCACCAAACTCCCAACTCCATCCAGTGGGGTTGTTCAGCGACATGTCAGTAAACTGAACAGACAACGGTACTTTCCCTGCAGTGACGTTCGCCTTGAAGTCAGCACCTGCTGAATTCGTAACAGTCAATTTGACCGTGAACGTCCCTTTGTTGGTATATGTATAAACGGGATCCTCTGCTATCGATGTCCCTCCATCACCAAATTCCCAACTCCATCCAGTGGGGTTGTTCAGTGACATGTCAGTAAACTGGACTGATAAAGGCACTTTCCCTGCAGTGACGTTCGTATTGAAGTCAGCGACAGGGGGAATGTCGGTTGTAATATACTGGTACTTAATGGTACTGTTCGAACCGGCTGAATTTGTAGCAGTCAATTTGACCGTGAATGCCCCTTTGTTGGTATACGTATAGATGGGGTCCTTAGCTGTCGAAGTCCCTCCATCACCAAACTCCCAACTCCATCCAGTGGGGTTGTTCTGCGACGTATCAGTAAACTGGACAGATAATGGCACTTTCCCGGCAGTGACGTTTGCATTAAAGTCAGCAATCGGTAGATCATCGGTTGTAATATACTGGTACTTGGTGGTACTGTTCGAACCTGCTGAATTCGTAACAGTTAATTTGACCGTGTAAGTCCCTTTGGTTGTATACGAATAGACGGGATCCTCTGCTAGAGAAGTCCCCCCATCACCAAACTCCCAACTCCATCCAGTGGGGTTGTTCTGCGAAATGTCAGTAAACTGAACAGACAACGGTGCCTTGCCTGATGTCACATTTGATGTAAAATTGGCTATAGGTACTTCGTCGGCTGTGATATATTGGTACTTGGTGGTACTGTTCGAACCAGCTAAGTTTTTCGCTGTTAACGTGACTGAATAGGTTCCTTTCGTATTATACGTGTACGCTGGATTCTGATCTATCGAAGTTCCTCCATCACCAAACTCCCACATCCACTCAGTTGGGTTGTTCTGCGACAGGTCAGTAAACTGGACTGATAAAGGCACTTTCCCTGCAGTGACGTTCGCCGTGAAGTTAGCGATTGGAAGTTTATAGCCAGTTACATTAATGTACCCTTCCTTCGTCTTTGTGGCACTGCCGGCGTCATTTGTCACCGTGAGAGAGACGGTGTAGAGATCGGCGGACTGATACGTGTGGTCCGGGTTAATGGCATTTGAGTACGTCCCGTCTCCAAACGACCAGTTCCAGAAGAGAGGGTAGCCTAGCGTCTTGTTAGAGAACTGGACTGTGAGAGGAGCGTCGCCATAGCGGGGAACGCCAGAGAAACCAGGGATCGGTATTTCGGGGCCTGGGATGTAGTCATCCGAAAAGACTGCGAGGAAGCCCCCCTGGTCCCCGCCACCGAACCGGTTGATGTAAGGGTTCACCCTCGGAAAGTCCATCGAACCGGTCAGCCCGGTCACATACGCATTTCCTGCAGGGTCAACTGCGATCCCGTTGCCCCAGTCAGGACCTGCGCCGCCCAGGTAAGTAGAATAGCAGTAGGCACTCCCGTGCGGGGAGAGCTTTACGATGAATGCATCATAGTAGCCTCCTCCGCTCTTTGACTGGTAAGGTCGGAAGACCGGGAAATCGATAGAGAAGGTGAACCCGGTAACAAACGCGTTCCCATGGGAGTCAACAGCAATGCTCTTTCCTGCGTCACCAGCTGATCCACCCAGGAATGTCGAGTACTGGAGTTCCGTGCAGGTCGGGTCGAACCTGGCTGCGAAGGCGTCATAAGTCCCGGCGAGGGAGGTCTTGACCCCGCTCTTCACCGGGAAGTTAGGAGAATATGTCGCACCGGTCAAATACACGTTGCTGGCGCGGTCCATCACAAGTCCAGTTGCATAGTCCAGGGCGGCACCTCCAAGCAGGGTAGAGGTGGTGAAGTAGTCGCCATTGAGGGTGAGGCGGGTGAGAAATACATCGCTAACCCCAGCAAACCGGGACTGATATGCTGATACGGTAGGGTAGTCGGGCGAAAACGTCTCTCCGGTAATTACCGCATAGCCCTCACTGTCGACCACTACCCCGGACCCGACTTCAGTAGATGAACCCCCGATGAAGTCAGAGTAGATGAGGTCTCCTCCATCCTCCCGGTACTTGGTGATGAAGGCGTCCTGTGGTCCCGAGAGTGAAGTGAGGTTGTACCTGTTAACTGCCGGGAAGTTCTTCGAGGACGTGGTCCCCACCACGTAAGGGCTCCTTACCGCATCCAGGGCGAGCCCATTCCCTTCGTCATCACGCGACCCCCCAAGGTACGTCGAGAAGATCAGAACTGCTCCTTCAGGGTCGATCTTTGTGACAAAAGCATCAGACCCACCACCATTGTATCGCTGGAGTGGCTTTTCTACCGGAAAGTCAGTAGAAGTGGTGGTCCCTGTGAGGTAGACGTTCAGATCCGGGTCAAGCACGACCGCCTTTCCGGTATCTGTCCCTGATCCGCCAAGATACGAGGTGAAGAGCGGTGCAGTCCCGTCTGAATTTATCTTCATGAGGATGATATCAGTGGTCGGGTCCTGGGAAGAGGTATCACCCTGGAGCGTCTGTGGGATGTACGTCGTCCCTAAGACGTAGGCGTTCCCTTCCGCATCAGTTGTAATACCCCTCGCATCTGCTACGCCCGCACCACTCAGGTAGAGTGCATACTTCATCACCGGGTCGATCACAAGGGGTTTTGCCCGGTCATAGGGGCCGACGGTAAAGCCAATTATTGAGTCTCCAATCTTGGAGAACTGGACCGGGACCTCGATACGGTTCCCACCCACCTCCTGGTAGGCGTCAGGGGCGAGTTCGGTTATCGTTCCAACAGCAGTGACTATCGTGAGTGAGCCATCAGGCTCGATCACAATCCCTTTCGCCCCGCTATACTGCATCCTGATAACCCCGGGCTCCCCTCCGGGTGCGATGATAAATTCACTCTTCAGAGAACCCTCGCTTCCTGAGTACCGGAGATCGATACGGGGATAGAGTCCTTTGTAGGAGATTGCCCGAAATGCCGGGACCTGAGTCCGCCACGAGGCACGCTGGTTCCCTAAAAAGAAGTTGGTGCTACCCGGGAGGGGGTCTGTCCCTTCAATGGTGCTGTTTCCAAGTGAGTTCAAAAATGAGGTGGTCACCCGCGTAGTGCGGGGCTGGTCCTCCTGAAATGCAATGAGCGTGTAGGCAACACCATGGCGGTTGAATGAAACAGAACCAGAATCTGATATGATGTGATAGAGACCTCCGTCCTGGAACTGCCCATCATTCCTGATGAACTGGAGGGGCAAAGCCCTGATCCAGGTCTCGAGACTGCCCATTCCCCCTTCGTAGAGCCCGGACGATGCTCTCCCACCATCCATTTCCCCTCCGTCCTGTGTGGTAACGGGAGTAGTACCTACAGCCACCGATGTAGGGATAACCACAGCCCGGGTACCGTCGAGGTCAAGGGGGCCGTCCTGGTCTCCTGCTGCGGCGTCGCTGATGCAGCAAAAGATCAGGCTGATAGCGAGTATAAATAAGATCAGCCCTCTCCTGAACATATAAAACCTCAGTGGTAGTGTTTTGATCTATTAATATATATAAATCCACTGGAGAGATCTGAAGATAAGGGGAATAATCGTCTATCCAGGTAATTTGCATCGAGCTGGGTAAGAGGAACAACCGGAATTCCTATTAATCTTTTTTGATTTCTCCTTGCACTCTCTCCACGCCCCCTAGAGGAGAGTATTTGTCTGCTGGATCCTACTATCTAGGCTGAAACGTGAGCCTGACACCGCTGATCACCAGGGTCTTTGCAGGGGAGCTCGCGCGCTCATCCCACCGTACGATAACGTATTCACCACCTATCCTTCTCACCCCCGGAGGTGCGGCCTGCACTGCGGTGTATATCGCCGGCCCACTCACCCGGGTAATGGGAGTTCCAGGGGACCGCATGGGGGTATGTGTGGCAGATCCCACGGGCATCTTTGAGATAACCCTGCATCAGGACCAAAGAGACCTTGCAACGACATTTTCAAAGATGACCCCACCCCTCTTCATCGCAGTGCTGGGAGAGGTGCACCTCCAAACCGGGAGCGGCGGCTCTATAGTAACAGTGCGCCCACTCGAGGTCTACAATGCCGACCGGACTTTCCGCGACCGCTGGGTCATCAGGACCGCAGAAGATACCCTTTTGCGACTCATAAAACTCCAAGCCACCCTCGATAGGAGATGTACTGACCCTATCGCACAGGAGATAGTACGCCTGTACCGGACCGATACAGGTCAGCTCCGCGGCCTCGCAGCAATGGTCAGGGACGCCCTTGCAACAGTGCGGGACACCCCTGTACCCCAGGGGATCAATGTACGCGCCCTACTACTCGCCATACTGGCGCAGCATAGCGGCCCGAGAGGAATGGCTGTCGACGATATCTTGCTGCATGCCAGCCGGGAAGGCCTCACCCGTGACAATGTCCTAGCAGAGATAACCGCTCTTATTAAGGACGACGAATGCTACCAGCCGGGAGCCGGCCTCATCAAGATCCTCTGATCCCTACAGTCATGGAGATCAATTTCATCCCGGGGGGACCTGCGGTTCTGGTCAAGAACGAGTTGGCAGTCCTGGTGATAGCAGACATTCATTTCGGGATCGAAGCAGATCTAGCCCTACATGGTATCCACATCACAAGCAGGAGCAAAGAGCGGAGCCTGCGGATCTGTCGGGTTGTGGAAGAGTACCGTCCCGATCTTCTGGTCCTCCTTGGCGACGTGAAGCATATGGTCCCGCACCCCTCCAGGCAGGAATTTCATGAGATACCCGGGGTCATAGACGACCTCAGGGCACTTTTACCCCTCAAAGTGACGCCTGGGAACCATGACGGGGGGATCGAGCGTTTCTTCCATGAAAACGAAATACTTCCCAAGGACGGAGCCGTCATTGACGAGGTCGGGTACCTTCACGGCCATACCTACCCCTCGCCCCTCCTCGCCGGGCGGCTCATCCTCGCCGGTCACCACCACCCCTACGTGACACTCAAAGACGAGGTGGGTTGTGCGCTCCGGGGACCTGCGTACCTGATGGGACCACTCTCTGACAGTTGCATCGGTTTTCCCCCCCGCAAGGAGGATGAACGGGAGAGCCGCGTCCTCTTTGTCCCTGCTTTCAACGAGCTTTCCGGATTTGACCTGGGCAAGATCGCGCATGCACCATTCAGCCCGCTCTCGCGCTGCCTGGACAAGACCGCATCAGAGGTCTATCTTGCGGATGGGACATTCCTTGGCCCCCTAAGTGTGGTGATAGGAGATGACACTCCTAGAGACCCTTGACCCCAAAATCCGCGCCTGCATTGCAAAACGCGGGTTTCCGTCGCTCTCTTTAGTTCAGGAGGAGGCGATCCCAAGAGTCCTTGCAAAGGAGCATGTCCTACTTATCGCCCCGACCGGGACAGGAAAGACAGAGAGCGCGATGATCCCGGTCTTTCAGGAGATGCTCTCATGCCAGGCAGGAGGGTTTTCTGCCCTCTACATCACCCCCCTCAGGTCCCTCAACCGGGACATGCTCGACCGCCTCACCTGGTGGTGCAAGGAACTCGGCCTCTCGGTTGGGGTACGCCATGGGGACACTTCAGCCCTCGAGCGGCGAAGGCAGGCAAAATCTCCCCCTGACCTCCTCATCACCACCCCTGAGACCCTCCAGGCCATCTTCATGGGGAGTGTCATCAGGAACCACTACAGGCAGGTCCGCTATGTCATCGTGGACGAGATACATGAGCTTGCAGGGAGTAAGCGGGGAGTACAACTCGCAATCGCCCTCGAGCGCCTCATCCCGTACGCAGGGGAGTTCCAGCGGATCGGCCTCTCTGCAACCGTGGGAAACCCGGATGAGATGGGAAGGTTCCTCTGCGGGAGCCGCCCATTCTCAGTAATCCGTGTCCCGGTGGCAAAGCAGCTCGCAATAAGTGTCCGGTTTGTCGGCGACTCATTCTCTGATCAGGCAGCATCTGTTGGACGCTGTATCGACCGCCACCGCTCAACCCTCATCTTTGTGAACACAAGGGTGACGGCAGAGGCACTCGGCCACGCCCTGTACTCCCGGGGCGATGTCGAGGTCCACCACGGATCGCTCTCCCGCGAAGTCAGAGTCGAGGCCGAGGAACGGTTCAAGGCAGGATCTATCCGTGGGCTGATCTGCACATCGTCAATGGAACTGGGAATCGACATCGGCCATGTGGAGCACGTAGTACAGTTTGGGTCTCCACGAGTGGTGGCCCGCCTGGTCCAGCGGGTGGGAAGAGCCGGCCACCAGCTCCACACAGTCTCCAGGGGGACGATTATTGCGACCGGCTTTGACGACCTCCTCGAGTCCCTCGTCATCGCACGGATGGCAAGGGAGGGTGAGGTAGAGCCGGTCATCCCGCATCAGAACGCCGCCGATGTCCTCGCCAACCAGGTCGCAGCACTTGCCGTTGAACGTCGTGAGATAACCCTGACCGAGATATCCACGATCATCTGCCGGACCTCCCTCTACCCTGACCTCCCTGCACTACTACCTGTTGTGGTGGAACAGATGGCATCCCACCGCCTCATCCGCCTCGACGGGGACCGGGTCATCACCACCACCCGCGCACGCCGCTACCTCTCCCAGACCCTCTCGATGATCCATGACGAGAGGAAGATAAAGATCGTGGACATTGTCACCCGCCGCGCCGTAGGGACCCTCGACCAGTCATTTGTCGCCGGTTGGCTCCATACCGGGGCGGTCTTCGTGACCAAGGGCCAGTTGTGGCGCGTGCTGGACATGGAAGACGACTTGCTCACAGTAGAGCCCGCCCGCCATGCCAAGGGCGAGATCCCCTCATGGGAGGGTGAGCAGATCCCGGTCCCCTTCGCAATCGCCCGCGAGGTCGGTCATCTCAGGCGGACGCGTGAGATAGGTGCATATGCTGAGGACCCGGGGGGCATTACCTTTGCTACGCGTTTCCTGGGTGAGATGGACCGCAACCGCTCACCGGTTCCAAATGACACCTTGATCGTCATCGAACACGCCCCTGATTCAGTGGTCTGCAATATCTGCGGCGGCCACCGTGCGAATGAGGCACTCGCACGAGTCCTATCAGTCCTCATATCAGCACGATCGGGATCAACAGTCGGAATTGAGATCGACGCTTACCGCATTCTCCTCAGGTTGCCCCCCCAGATCCTTGCAACCGATGTGAAAGAGACGATAACCACTCTCGACCCCACCCACCTGGAAGTGGTCCTGATGCTTGCTATGAAGAGGACATCCCTCTACATGTGGAAACTCATCCAGGTAGCAAGGAAATTTGGAGCAATTGACGCCGATGCAGAGCTCGACAGGGTTAGCACCCACCGCCTCGCTGAACTCTTCGACAAGACGATAGTCCAAAAGGAGACCTACAGGGAGCTCTTCTCTGATTACATGGATGTCCCCACTGCGAAGGCCATCCTGGATGAGCTAAGAGAGGGAGTAGTTAGCCTAATAATCGCTCCCCAGAGCATCCTGGGGACCGGGGGACTCTTCTCCTCGCGCGACATGGTCCCCCCTCCCCTCCCGGACCAGGCAGTCATCTCCACCCTGCGGCGCCGGATAGCCCAACAGAAGGTCGTCCTCGTCTGCATGCACTGCCGTACCTGGAAGTCGGAAACGACAGTAGAGCGGGTGCCAGACATCCCCTGCTGCCCGCTCTGCGGAGCGCGCCTCATCGCGGCCCTCAAACCATGGGAAGACGAAGCATTTGCCGCAGTGAGAAAGAAGGAGAAAAGTGCAGATGAGAAAGTAATTGAAGAGCGCTTTCTGAGGAACGCAAACATCGTCCTCTCAAGCGGTAAAAAGGCGGTAATTGCACTCGCAGCACGGGGGGTGGGCCCTGAACACGCCTCCCGTATACTTGGGACCCTCACTGATGAGGATGCATTCTACCGCGAGATCCTCAAAGCTGAGCGAACATTTGTCCGGACCCACCGGTTCTGGTAGCGCTCACACTCACATGATACTTGAGAGCTTCTGCTCCAGGAACTCCAGGCCCCGCTTGATGTCTTCGAGGTTCTTCCCACCAGTCAGTATGATCTTTCCCGAACTGAAGAGGAGGGCGACAATCTTAGGGTCCTTGATCCGGTAGACAAGGCCAGGGAACTGCTCGGGCTCGTACTCGATGTTCTCAAGGTTGAGGGTGATGACCACCTTGTTCAGGTTGATGTATTTCCCGATGTCATACGAGCAGACGATATTAGTGATTGCCACACGCGGTTCGTCATATGTCTTGACACCGGCCTCTTTCATGGTCCGAATGATGAGTGCAAGCCCATCTTTGAGGGCTTCTTTATCTCTGATCCCGGTAAGGACCACTTTACCAGATGAGAAGATCAACGAGGCAATCTTGGGCTTCTCTATGCGGTAGACTGCTCCTGGAAATCGCTTTGTGTTGAGCTCACAGTGCTCGATCTTCTGCGAGATCTCATTTAGATCTATCGAGTCCGCAATTGCCCCGGACGCCACGATGTTCTCTATCTTGAGTGACTCGTACCGTTTATCGTCCATTGGAGGTATAGGTACGGTGTGACATACCATAATACTGTGCCATACTGGTAAGATACTACATAGCCCACACAAATTTTTTGGGAACAAATTAACGTAATGTATCAATTACCGACCCTGAACCTGGACTCCTAATCCAAAGAGATATATCCATCGCCCCCGGGGAGTAAGCTGCCACCAATTTGGCGGATGATACCGCACGCACCATAGTGGGTTCCATCTACTCCTAATGAAAAGGACCATCGTCCGCAACAGAGGCGGTTGCCTGGAGAGCCCCCAGTGCCGGGGAAGTGGCGCCATGAGAGGACATGGGATGCGGTTATGTCGGACTTGGGCCCCAGGTCCAGAAGGTTATTGGCTTTATAAGGCATTGAAGGCCGAACTGCCCCACATATAAGAAGGGTGCATCAGATATTGTGAGGTGTGACGAGAATGAACTGTTATATCTGCCCAGTCTGCGGGCATATCTACGACCCAGGGCTCGGTGAGCCTGATGATGGGATCCCCCAGGGAAGCGCATTCTCTGATGTGCCGGCTTCATGGGTCTGCCCAGTCTGTGGGGCTGCGAAGGAGAAGTTTCTGCCCGAATGATATCAAGGCAGGACACAAAGGTGATAGCACATGGTAGTCCGTGAGATCTCTCCCGGTATTTACGCGGTAGGGGCGATAGACTGGGAGCGGCGCCTCTTTGATGCGCTCATCCCCCTCCCCCAGGGGACGTCCTACAATGCGTACCTTGTTCAGGGAAGCGAAAAGACGGCATTAATCGATACCGTGGACCCCAGCAGGGAGCTCGACCTTATCACGAACCTGGTAAGCCTGGGGGTAGAGCGGATCGACTACCTGGTGGTGAACCATGCCGAACAGGACCATGCCGGAACGGTCCCTATGGTCCTTGAGCTCTATCCTGGCTCGAAAGTTCTCTGCTCTGAGAAATGCAGGGACCTTCTTGTCCGCCTCGAGGGTATTGGTGCAGAACGGTGCGAGGTGGTGGGTGATGGAGCAGCCATACCACTAGGGGGCCGGACGCTGCGGTTCCTCTCCACCCCTTATGTCCACTGGCCAGAGACCATACTTACGTACGAGGAGACCTCAAGATTCCTCTTCTCCTGCGACCTCTTCGGGTGCCACCTCGCAACTAGTGAACTCTATTGCGACGACTTCTTAACGATTGCACAGTACTCTAAACGCTACTTTGCCGAGATCATGATGCCCTTTCGAAAGTCAATAGCAAAGTACCTCGACCGTATCGGAGGACTCCCCCTTGCAGGTATCGCACCAAGTCATGGCCCGATCTACCGTGACCCTGCCCCGGTCCTTGCGGCATACCGTGAGTGGTCAGGTGACTGCCTCTCCAACCATGTCGTCATCCCGTATGTATCGATGCACGGGAGCGTCAGGATGATGGTGATGCGGCTGTGCGATACCCTCATGGGGGCAGGGGTGAAGGTCCACCCCTTCGACCTCACGGTGACTGACATTGGAGATCTCGCAACCACCCTCGTCGACGCCGCGACACTGGTGATAGGAACCCCCACTGTCCTTTTCGGCGCTCATCCCCAGGTGATCGGAGCCGCCCACCTCGCAAACCTGCTCCGACCAAGGGCTCGGTTTGCAACAGTTATCGGGTCGTACGGCTGGGGTGGGAACGCGGTCGACCAGATCAAGGGGGTACTCACCCACCTTGAGGTGGAGTTCCTGGACCCGGTTATGGCGCACGGTGCCCCGGACGCCAAGGTGCTCCAGGATATCGACCGCCTTGGAATGGCCATTCGGGACCGCCATGCATCTCTCGGCCTCATGTGAGATACCACCCCAACTTCTCAAAATTTTTACTAAAACCCCACCCAGTAAGACCCACCACATCTCATGCTCATCTGTATGCAGAGCACGAGGGTGGCGGATGTCCGGGAGAGTTCTGCAAGATTGAAGATACCACCACCCCCCTGATCACATAAGGAACACACATGCCGGGAGTTAAGCGGGCATCGGTACCAGGGGGTCGGGGGCGGTTGATTCTTGAGGACTTTGAACCACGAAAGAGAGGGCGCTGGCTGCGCAAGAGGCCACGCATCCCGTTTCATTCAATGGTCCCCATTATATCCGTGCTCTGGGGGATCACATTGCTCGGGGCTATTGTCTCATGTGCCATAGCCTCGCCTCCCGGTATTTCTACCGCATCGACTGACCAGCTGGCAACCGCGTCAGAAAGAGGAGTGGGATCAGGTATTGTCTACACCGATATCTGGGTCGACCCGGTCCTGGGGTCTGACCAGCAAAGTGGAGGAGCACCAGATAAGGCACTGCGGACCCTCACCGCAGCCTGGGAAAAAGTACCGAAAGGTGCCCAGATCTCAGGGAGCGGTATCAGGATCAACCTCATGCCTGGAGACTTCAGAGAGGCCGACATGCCGGGGTACTGGGAGGACGCAAAGGGGACTGCATCATTCCCAATCGTCATCAGAGCATCGGGAGGACGCCACACCACTCGGCTCCATGCCTATATCGACATGCACACCTGCAGTTACCTCTCCTTCGTCGACCTCGACATAGTCACTGACCAGGGATACGGGGGAGGAGGCAATGTCCTCCACATTGCAGACTCTGACCACATCCGCATCGAGGGTTGCACTCTCTCTGGGTCTGACGGGGTGCAACGCCAGCCGCAGGAGGCCCTCAAGGCAAACCAGGTCAAATACCTCGATGTCGAGGACTGTGACATTTCAGGAGCGTTCTGGTACGCCCTCGACTATGTTGCGGTCCAGTACGGGTCCATAAGAAACTCCTCAATATATGATGCCGGGGAGTTCTGCATGGTCATCAAAGGGGGATCAGCCTACCTCACCATAGAAGGCTGCGAGATCTATGGTGGTGATACCGGGGCGATATCGGCAGGGTCAGGGACCGGGTTCAACTGGATGGTGCCCCCTTGGGTCCATTATGAGATTGCATCGACGTGGTTTATCAACAACCTCGTCCATGACACCGGCACTGTGGGGCTATCGGTGAATGGAGGGTACAACGTCCTTATGGCCCACAACACCCTCTACCGGGTGGGTACCAATGACCATGCTATCGAGGCCTGCCAGGGGCAGCGTGGATGTGATGGGGACACCCCCACCTGCAGGCGCTACCTCTCTATGGGTGGGTGGGGCACCACGGGCGCCAATCGACAGTTCATACCCAATAAGAACGTGTTCATCTACAACAACATAATCTACAACCCAGCAGGGAGTGCCAGCCGCTGGCAGCACTTCATCATCCAGGGACCCGTTACCCCCCCGGCAGGGAGTAATGTGCCTGCCCCCTCGCGTGCCGACGAAAACCTCCAGATCAAAGGCAACCTTATCTGGAACGGGCCCCCGGAGAGTTCTGACCTCCCGCTCCTGGGCGAGGACGGGGGGTGCGACGCCTCAAACCCGACGTGCTCGGCGGTCCAGATCAGGGCAGACAATACCATCAACAAGGTCGAACCCGCCCTCCAGGACCCGGATAAGGGAGACTTCCACCCGATATCGGGTGGTAATGTCTATAAAGTTGCTGCGGTCGCCATCCCACCGTTCCCTGGGGGGGATCGACCCTCCCCTCCCCTCATGCCCGAAGGGGACCTGGAAAATACGGTGACCAAGGACTATGACGGCGCACTGAGACCGCGCATGGACATCCCCGGGGCATATCGCGGCTCCAGCACAATGACATATCCACGCGTGAGCCACCTCATCAATACGACATACCTTCCCGATACCATCAGGTGGACCTGGGAAGTGCCACGCGACCCAGGGTTCAACGGGTCAGTCGCCTCCTTAAATGGAGTCTTTATGCAGAACCTCTCCTCGCAGGTGACATCATTCACCTGCAGGGGCCTTACGCCCGCCACGCCCTACACCTTCAGCCTACAGACGATAGGCACATTGGGTTCTATCGACCCGGTACAGGTCAGCCATACAGCCCGGACCGCGCCTCAGACGAGGCTCCCTGACTTGACCATCACACGCCTGGAGATTAGCTCCACTGCCCGCGCCGGGTCAAAAATGGCAGTGCAACTGACTCTGGAGAACTCCGGTACAGTAACGGCTGGAAGGTCAACTGTCGTAATTTTTCTCTCAAAGGACCGCACCAGGAGCGATGAAGACATTAGTATTTCCGCGCGCGTAGTCCAGCCGATACGTGCAGGTCAACGTCTCTCCCTGCGGTTTGCCACAATCGTCCCGCCAACCACCCAGCCGGGTGACTGGTACCTAATCGCCACTATTGACTCCCAGGGACAGATAAAGGAGTCAGACGAGAGTAACAACACCAGGGCAAGTACCGCACCGGTCCGAATACGCGCAGGGTGAGCAGGATAAAGTGTCTTTGCGGCCCTAAAGAGTGGGGAGTCAGAAGAGTGGAACTTCCCCACTGCTTATGGGTTTGAGGGCCGGGGAAAGCCAGTTCCTAGAGAATATATAGGAGATGACCGTCACTGTGTAGCTCCTGACCGGGATGAGGTCCACCTGCTGCGTGAACTTACACATTGATGCCGGACGGTCAAATCGTTTTGCGCTAATGTTCCAGATCTCCCCAAACTCAAAGTAAAGGTCATAGATCCCATCAGGGAGGACATCGCCGAAGCTTTGGACATACCCTTTCCTGACATACACGGCAAATGCAGTGGCTTTGGTCCCGGTTGGAGTAAAGATGACGACCGTGTCATTGGGCCCATTGGTATTGTCGATGGTGAGTCCCTTCCACCCCGCAGAAGAAGACCCGTAGAGGATGGTGCCCGACATGAGCCCCTGGTGAGCGATAACACTCATCTGGGTCCTGTATTCGTGGACCTTACCACTAGTCCCTGGTTCATACATGAGGGCAAGGGCATAGCAGGCATCGGCTTCTTCATACCTCCCAAGCCGCTGGAGGCTGTAGCCCTTCGCAAGCCAGATCTTCCCATCCCTGGGGCCGTGGACGAGGGCGATATCGAAGGCGGCGATGGCGTCCGCATGAAGGTTCACCTTCGCAGCATCGAGACCATTGGTAAACCATGCAGATATCAGGGCTGAATTCTGCTCGCTCCCGGCCTGGTCATCAACTGCGCTGACCGGGGCAATCAGCGTGCAAAGCACCACTCCGAGAGAGAGCAGGAGCACCATATATCCTGATAGCGACCGGTATTTCAGCGGGAAGCGTGGAGGGGAAGGTGGCAGACCCATCATGTATCACGTGTGGGAGATTCCCACCCCATCGTTATAATCCTTCCCTCCCACCACCGATCGATATGAATTTCATAAGGGCGACACTTTTATACAGTGACCCTATACAAGTGGGGTGGTGATACCATCACATGACCTCATATAGATGCGCACGAGTACAGATTAGACAATGAGACAGGTCGCCCTTTATGGGAAAGGAGGGATCGGAAAGTCCACAACGGCAGCGAACCTATCAGCCGCACTCTCTTTCCAGGGCAAGAGTGTCCTCCAGATAGGATGTGACCCCAAACGGGACAGTACCCGTATGCTGATGCATGGCGACCTCATCCCGACGGTGATGGACCTCTTTCGCGAACAAGGAGAGCGAGGTATCAGGATAGAGGACGTTGTATTCACCGGTTACTCCGGAGTACGCTGCGTCGAGGCCGGGGGACCAGAACCCGGGATCGGATGCGCAGGTCGGGGGATCATTGCGACATTCCAGATCCTAGAACGGCTTGGGGCCCTCAGTGGCGACGTGGTCGTGTACGACGTCCTTGGGGACGTGGTCTGTGGAGGCTTTGCCATGCCGATGCGCGAGGGGTACGCTGAGGAGATCTACCTCGTCACCTCAGGCGAACTGATGTCCCTCTATGCGGCAAACAACATCGCCAAAGCGATCACCCGATTATCAGGCCGGGGAAAGAGGCCCTGCCACCTCGCAGGGGTGATCTGCAATGGACGAGGGATGCCAGGAGAGGAGGACCTAGTCCGGGAGTTCGCATCCGCAATTGGGAGTTCCCTCATCTGTGCCATCCCCAGAGACCGTGTGGTCCAGATCGCTGAACTTCATAAGAGGACGGTCATTGAGTACTCCCCGGAGTCTGCCCAGGCAGAGGTCTACCGTGAACTCGCAAAGAGGGTGATGGCAAATGACCTCTTTACAATCCCTAGTCCCCTCGCTATCGATGCCCTTGAGTCCCTTGCCCTCAGCCACCTGCAGGAATGAGGGCTGCACCCTAACTGGTGCCCTCTCGGTAACGACCGCGATAAGAGATGCCATTAGCATAGTCCATGGACCACCAGGGTGTGCCCACCACACCTTCTCCCTCTTTCATGGGGCCCAGTCATCTCCCTGGGATGAGCCCCCCATCATCGTATCAAGCGGCATGGGTGAGCGCGAGGTCATCTTTGGCGGGGAGGACGCACTTGCTGCAGCGATTCACCTTGCAGTGCAGAGATCGCCCTGCGCAGTAATGGTCCTCTCTACCTGCGTTGCAGCTGCAATCGGAGACGACATCGCTGCAGTCTGCGCAGACCTGGAACAGGAAGTACCAATAGTCCATGTCCCTTGCGGAGGGTTCCTGGGCGGAACCTTTAACGACGGAGTGGTAGTTGCCCTCACCACACTCACCAGACTAGATAAGTCAGACTACCCGCATCCTGGCATCACCCTGGTAGGGGAGAAGAACCTTGAGTACGAAGCAGAGAGCAACTACCATGAGATCTGTCGCCTGCTGCATCTGCTAGGCCACCACGTGAACCTGCGTTTTGTCCGCGGTGCGACTATGGATGACCTTATGAGGATCGGGTCATCCTCTTTGAACATACTACGAGAGCCTGCGCTCACCCCTGTAGGCGAACGCCTATGTAAGGTTCATGGTACGCCATATCTCCCCTCGTTTCCTGTAGGTCTTGAGGGAACCCTCCAATTCCTGCGCGATATCGGGGAGTGCACAGGGAGAGCAGCTGAAGGTCCGGTCGATCAGGAGATGAAGGGGCAGAGGCTTATGAGTGAGACCTTTCATGACATAACCGGGCGAAGGGTCGGGCCCCCCAGGGAAGGGGGAGAGGTTGCAGAAGCACTCACTGTGGAACTTGCAGAAACCTTTGATCTCGCCATCCATGAGACAGCACCCCCCTTCCCGATGGATGGTTCTCTCCCGGTCGGCACAGCAGGCATATCCAGGCTCCTCCACAGATGGAGGCGTATGGTCCGTGCATGAGTGCACAAACCCAGTCTGGCCCTGTGCGATGGTCGGGGCCGCCGCCTGCCTCTGCGGTATCCACGACCTCGAAGTAGTTGTCCACGGGTCGAGCGGCTGCTTCTTTTATCCGGCATCGCTCCTCCACGCCCCCCTCCATGGGACCTTCCTCCTCCCTGGCGAGGCAGTCTTTGGGGGTGCGGACCGTCTCATGGAGGTGGTGTCGCCCCTCGTCTCCCAGGGGAAGCGCGTTGCGGTGCTCACCACCTGCGTACCTGCACTCACTGGCGAGGAC
Source organism: Methanomicrobiales archaeon (assembly GCA_026394765.1). Lineage (GTDB taxonomy): Archaea > Halobacteriota > Methanomicrobia > Methanomicrobiales > Methanospirillaceae > JAPKXQ01. The sequence goes on along the minus strand of JAPKXQ010000009.1, from coordinate 8,182 downwards.
GTGGCATCAGCGCTATGCGGTCTGGGTACCCACCTGGTGGAAGCACCGGGATTTTTGGGAGATTACGAGGAGGGCTATAACAGAGCCGTATCTTCCCTCCCGATTCAGGTTGACGAGGGAGTGGGCGGGGTGAATATCGATGGCATCTCCCGGATGGACCCGTTTGGTCAGGGAAATCTGATGGAAGCGGCGCGGACCCTTGCACTCATGGGAGTCTCCCAGGGATCGCTGCTGGTCAGTGGGAAGTGGGACGCGCTCTCCCGGGCCGCCCCCTTAACTCTCCAGACCAACCCCGACCTCGCATCAGGTATCGGGGAAACGGTCGGATCTCTCCTCGGTTTTGAGGGAGTACGACAGAGTGCAGCCCGCATCGGAGAGTTTCATCCAATGGCTGACATCTCCGCTGTCAACCAGGAGGTTGACCATGCAGAGGAGAGGCTGATTGCTGCGGCAGACAAGTACCTCAGGCGGCATGACCCCCCAGTCACGGCGGTATTTGGTGAAGCGTCCATTTCCTGCCACGCGGCCGGGGTCGTTCACCGGTACCTCGACAGCGAAGTGGTGACAGTGATGGTGAGAAACACCCCCCAGGATCAATGCTCCTCTCGCCTCCCCTTCCGCATGGTGAGGAGTACAGATCTGCTGATGATCAAGGAGGAGATCGATACACATGGACCTGACCTCATACTCGGGTCGTCGTTTGAGCATGCAGCCGCACCTGATATCGCATTTGTAGGGATCACCCCACCACTCAGGTCTCGGTTCCGGCTCGCTGCACACCCCCTCGTTGGGACTGAAGGTATGCTCTTTCTCATGGAAGAAGTTCTCAATAAAATGATGGACAGGAGAGCTCATTCCTAAAAATACCCTTGTTCAGGGCCTTTGCTACAAGAAGACAGTACCGAAATAACACTTTCGCCCCCCGCACGGCAAGACTTTATAACCCCTCCTGGAGGATGGTGTATTGGAATACGGTGAAAGGGATGCAGCGGGCAGGATTCATCCAATGGAGCGGCCAGACGGTTATCGATAACGATGGGGTCCCAAGAGAGGTCCTTGAGGTGGTCATCCACAGGGAGAACTATGCAATCCAGGTGAGTGACCTGGTAAAGACTATAAAGGGGAATATACCGGCACGTGTCGAATGGATAGCCCAGAACTGGACCAGGTACCTTGGTGGGGTTTCAGGTACCGCCCGGCTGTCAGAGTCGGGAATGGCACTTATGATCGACCTTTCCGGAGGGACGAGGTTCTGTGCGCCTCTTGTTGCTGTCCTCGATGTGCTGGAACGAAAGACCCGGTATGCGAGAGTTTCTGCACTCCCGTCAAGGCAGTCTCTCATATCCTGCTCCATTCCAGGGGTCCATGCAACGGGCCAGACCGTCCTCCCGGGATTTGCATGAACAGGGCAGGGATCTCATCCCTGCAAACTACGCCCCTTTCCGCACCGCACTAGCAATAAAGGACCCTACGTCCGCAGTCCCTTTTATGCCCCCCATGTCCTTTGTCACGGCATCTTCAGCAATTGCCGCCTCTATCCCTGCGAGCACCGCGGCCGACGCCTCGTACTCGCCCAGGTGATCAAGGAGGAGAGAACCTGCCCATATCGTGGCAAGAGGGTTGGCAACACCGAGTCCGCGGTACTTCGGTGCCGACCCGTGAATGGGCTCGAACATGGAGGTGCCTTCAGGGTTGATGTTCCCCCCCGGGGCGAGACCGAGCCCTCCCTGGATCATGGCTCCAAGGTCGGTGATGATGTCGCCGAACATGTTCGGGGTGACTACCACGTCGAACCATTCCGGGTTCTTGACAAACCACATGGTGATAGCATCGACATAGGTGAACTCGGTGGTAATAGCAGGGTAATTGGCCGCACACTGAGAGAAGACCTCGCGCCACAGGCCATAGACATCTGATAAGACATTTGCCTTGTCGACAGAGGTGAGTTTCTTCCTCCGCCGCTCGGCAAGATTCAGCGCGTACTCTATCACCCTCCGTGACCCTTCCCGTGTCACCACCCCTATCTGGTAGGCGACCTCTTCGGCATCACTCTCGACATCGAGTTCGAACTTGAGGGAGTAGAGTGCCCGCTCCACATTGAGAATGGCTTTCTGGTGTTTTTTGAATCGGGAACCGATACCAACATAAAAGTCTTCGGTGTTCTCCCGCACCACCACAAAGTCGATATCAGCAGGGCCCTTACCGGCAAGCGGCGTAGGCACTCCCGCAAGGAGCTTTACTGGCCTCAGGTTCACATACTGGTCAAAGTAAAACCTCAGGGCGAGGAGGATCCCCTTCTCAAGCACCCCGGGGGTGACCCGTTCGTCCCCGATTGCACCGAAGTAGATGGCGTCACAGCGGCTCAGGGCGGCAAGGTCATCATAAGTGAGCAGGTCCCCGGTGGCGAGGTACCGGTCTGCACCGATATCGAAGTCCTCCCAGGAGATCTCAAACCCAAACCTTTCAGACGCTGCATCCAGGACCTTTCGACCCTCTGCGATGATCTCGGGGCCGATCCCATCGCCCCCCACCGCTGCTACCCTGTACATCAAGATACCTCCCGGAGAGCCCTGGCATAGGGGACAAGGCCGCCGGCATCAAAGATGGCGCGCAGGAATGGCGGGACCGGCTCGGTCGTGTAGGTCTTCCCCCCGGTCTCGATAACGCCCTTGTTCAGGTCTATTCTGACCTCTTCGCCGTCCCGAATAGAACCCACATCATGGCAGACCATGGGGAGGATACCGAGATTGATTGCATTGCGGTAGAATATCCTGGCAAATGAGGCGGCGACTATCACCGTAACACCGGCCCCCGAAAGCGCCAGGGGAGCGTGCTCCCTGGAAGACCCGCACCCGAAATTTCGACCGGCAACGATGACGTCCCCTGGGGCCACCTCGGTTCTGAACTCATCCCGTGTCCCCTGAAAGGCGTGCTGTGCGAGCTCCCGGGCGTCGTTGATGATGAGGAACCTTCCCGGGATGATTGCATCGGTATCGACATTGTCACCAAATTTCCAGACTCTCATGCAACTCACACCTCCCTTGGGTCTGTGATCTCCCCTTTTATTGCACTTGCTGCCGCAGTCGCCGGAGAACACAGGTAGACCTCGGCCTCAGTGCTCCCCTGCCGGCCCCGGAAGTTCCGGTTCGAGGTTGAGAGCGAGGTCTCGCCCGGGGCAAGGAGCCCAAAGGCCCCACCCATACACGGTCCGCAGCAGGGTGCCTCAACCAGTCCCCCGGCGGTTACAAACCGCTCTATCAGGCCGGCACGAAGAGATTTAAGATACTCGTCCCTTGATGCCGGGATTATGATGACCCGTACGCGGTCAGAGAAACTCCGGTCACCAAGGACTTCAGCGACGAGAGCGAGGTCCTCATATCGCCCATTGGTGCAGGAGCCGATGAAGACCTGGTCAATGGGTGTGCCTGCCACACGACCGACGTCCACAACCTGGTCGACATTGTGGGGGACTGCGACTTTAGGAGCGAGCTGCGACACGTCGTAACTCCTCTTCTCGTTGTAGCGGGCACCAGGGTCTGATGCTAGCGGGAATGGACTGACCCCACGGCGGTCCTTTATATAGGACCAGGTGACCTCATCAGGGGGCACAATTCCAGTTTTGCCTCCCATCTCGATCGCCATATTGCAACAGGTCATCCTCTCGGCCATAGAGAGCCTATGAACGCTCTCACCTGAGAACTCCAGTGCCTGGTACGTCGCCCCATCTGCACCGATATCTCCGGTAATTTCAAGGATAAGGTCTTTTGCACCGACTCTTGGTGAGAAAGCCCCATGCACCTCCAGATGGATACTTTCAGGGACCCGGAAGTAGAGAGCCCCGAACTTTAAGGCAAACCCCATGTCAGTGGAGCCTATGCCGGTGGCAAATGCCCCTACCGCGCCGTACATACAGGTATGGGAGTCAGCACCGACAACTATCTCCCCGGGAGCGACTCGGCCCTTCTCAACCATAACCTGGTGGCAGACACCCTCCCTGATGTCATAATTGAGTATTCCCTGCTCACGCGCAAACTCCCGCATATCAGCCTGGTTCTCTGCGGCAGGGATGGAGTCAGCAGGTATCTGGTGATCAAAGAGCATTGTGACCCGTGCGGGGTCAAAGACCTCTTCGCCCCCCATCTCACGAAAGACACGGATCGCTAGCGGGCCGGTGATGTCATGGATCATTGCACCATCCAGCGGAGCCATCACCACCTCCCCTGCATGGACCTCCCGGCCGCACCGGGAAGAGAAGATCTTCTCTACGATTGTCGCGGCCATAAATCTCGTAAGAACATTGGATGTGAGGGTACATCTACTTTGGTCAGAACTGTAGAAATTTGGGAGGACCCAGATGGTGCAAAACCCGTGGCCTCTATCCCAAAAAAGTCATCTATGAACGAAGGTTTAATGAAGACTATACAAAACGAAGTGCTGCATCTCAGGAATGGCGCAATGTAACCCTGTAAGGAGCCAAAAAACTCGCAATCTAGCGAAACTATATGAACTTACCGTGATAACCACTCGTCCTGATCTAGTATGCGAGTCCAGTTTGCCAATATTGGCCCTGTCCTTCTCGCAATGGCACTCCTGGCAGTCATCTGTCCAGGTGTTATTGCACAGACTACCACAGACGGGGACCATGTCATCCTGACCTCTGCGACCGGAGAGGTTGATGTAAGTCCGGATCGTGCAGAGGTGACATTCTCGGTAGAGACCGAGAACAGTGACGTAACCGTTGCCCAGGATGCAAATGCGAGGATGATGACCTCAGCGATAGATGCAATTGTCGCATCAGGTATACCCAAAGAAGACATCAAGACAACAGGGTACTCCATCTATCCCATCTACGACGACACCGGTGGGATCCTGTCACAGAAGGTGAAACTCTACCGGGTCACAAACACCATCCTGGTGACAGTGCGTGACGTGAGCAAAGTTGGTTCAGTGATAGATGCGGCAGTCAGTGCTGGAATCAATGGAGTCAGTTCCATCAACTTCCTCCTCTCTGAAGGGAGAACTCAGGTTGCAAGAACTGAGGCAATCCAAAAGGCCGTCGCAAAGTGCCTGGCTGATGCCACCACAGTCGCTGCAGCAACCGGGGTGAATATCACCGCTGTGAAGGAGATCTCAGTCGGGACGAGATATCCACCCGTCTATTTCGACGGGTACCGTTCCGGGGGAATGGAGAAGTCGGCAGTACCCACTCCGATACAACCAAATGACGTGAAAGTGACCGCTCAGGTCTCAATTACGTATATTATCTCCTGAAAAGACCCCCATCTTTTTTCCTCTCCAGGCCATAGGTCCCGAATGAGAATGCCATAAGTGCGACCGGGGACCAGGGGGCGATCAGGAACATGTTATACCACCTCTGCAGCATTATATAATCATAGGCTTAGCAATGAACCGTACAATAGGGTTTAAAGAACGAAGGTATATCGAAGAACTCCGTATCCTCACCAAGGCAACTGCTATCGACTGTGTCATCGATGAACGATTTGATAGAGTCGTCTATGTCATACGGAAGGGGGACATGGGCCTTGCGATTGGGAAGCGGGGAGAGAACATTAAGCGCCTCCAGAGTGTCCTTGGAAAACGGGTCGAGATGGTAGAAGCCGGGGAGACAATCCTGGAATTTGTCCAGAACATCTTCAGGCCCGCTCACATTACCAAGGTCGAGGAACAGGAAGGGGGCCATATCGATATTTTTGTGCAGAAGCGGGGCGACCTTGGCCTAACAATCGGAAAGGCTGGGTCGACCATCGAGAAAGGCAGGGCGCTCACCATGCGATTCTTTGGTTGCACCATCAACGACATCCAGGTGGAACCCGGGGATGAGTCCAGAGAGGAAGACCATAGTGATGAATTAGAGGAGGAATGAAAGAAGCCGCGGTCCTCGGGGAGGTCTGGGACGTCATCGGAGACAGAATCGCCAGACCGGACCCGCAGTCCTATGTCTCCCGGCTCATGACAGACCCCAAGGGTATCGATCGGGTCCTTGAGAAGGTGGGGGAAGAGGCGACTGAATTCATACTCGCAGTAAAGAACAGGGACCGGGCATCGATCATTTCAGAGGCCGCAGACCTGCAGTTCCATCTCCTCGTCGCCCTGCAGGCGGCAGGGATCGATCTTTCCGAGGTATTTCATGAGCTCAAGGCCCGCCGCCGCTGACCGAACGGGTCTCACCCCCCTTGGCTAGAGTTCAAAAATACGGTGAGGTCAGAGAGGTCGGGAAGTCCTTCTTTAGGTACCCCTGCGGCGACTATAAGGACTGGGTCGACCCATATCGGCGCCTGTACACGAACTGCGATCGCGATACCATCACTTGGCCTGCAATCGAGTCGCTCCTCACACCCATCCACCTCTACGACCAGGGTCGCATAAAATACTCCCTCTTCCAGGCTGTCGATATTCACACGCAGGAGTGTGACCCCGAGCCTCTCGAAGAGGCTGACAAAGAGGTCATGGGTAAGGGGCCTGGGCGAAGTGGTATGGTTCATTGCCTGGTAAATAGAGATGGCCTCGAAGAACCCGATGAAGATCGGGAGGTACTGGTCATTATTTACCTCAAGAACAACTACGGGAGCTGCTCCACCAATACCAGTTGCCATGAAGACTCCATGGAGACGGGCCTCGCCGGTCATACCGTGTCAAGACTCGCAGCACTGCGATATAATGATTCGGGTGACTGACTGGTAATACTCATGAAGACCCCCTCACCCATGACCTCATCTTTGCGCTGCGTAAGCGCGGGTTGCGGTTTTATGGTGGACCACTGAATAATACCAGTCTGCAGGTCCCTTGGTGCGTGTATCCAACGGTGCTGGCGATGTCACTGACCTCTACCTCCCACTCATTGCACAAGTCTGGAATGAGTGGGAATTTTGTCCTGATACCCAATTCCGAGTGATACTTGATTGCACCCGGTTGAAAAGGGGATATTTGTGATAATTCCGGTGAAAGGGGCCACGTAATACTTAAGTAGGCCTGCTACTACTACAATCTATGAACAGTTCTTCGTATGCGCTAATTGTAATCGTACTCTTCGCAGTGATAGCGTCCTGTATTCCTTCGATCGCTGTGGCAGAGCCCGGAACTGATGCCGTGGCCCTCGATGCTGCGTTCCAGGTTACGTCATCGGCATTCAGAAATAATGGAAATATTCCTGCAAAGTTTGGGTACTATGGCGAAGACTGCTCCCCGCAGTTCTCCTGGAAGAACGCTCCCAGTGGCGTTAAGAGCTTCGCACTTGTGATGACTGACATGGACTACATGGACCAGTGCCACTGGCTGATCTATGATATCAAGCCGTCCCTCGTAAGTCTCCAGGAAAAGATCCCTATCGGGAGTTCGAGTGGCGGGTCATATCGCCAGGGGGTCAATGGGTATGGTGTGAGAGGGTACCGGGGCCCGTTCCCTCCGGCAGGAGTCACCCACCACTACCGTTTCAGGCTGTATGCTCTGAATGTGATGATAAAAAAATCAGGCCTCAACTTGGCGTCCTTTGAAGCGAAATTACAGGGCCATGTGATAAAACAGACTGAGATCCTGGGGAAGTTTAAAGGATAATGGGGGGAAGAGGAGAGGAAAGACCCCTCTCCATGGGGCAGTGTTACCATGAGTAATGTCTGGAACGCTGCCATTCACCAAGGTGATGTGGCAGGGTGCGCTACGGTGCATTTACCGAGTCACCCGGCCGAAGAGCGGTGGTGAATAGCGGAAAGATTCAGTACGCTTTCCAAACCAGAGATGGGAAGCCGTATTTCGTATCAAATCCCAACCTCGCCAACCGCTTCCGCGGCCTTGGGAAAGAGTACATAATCGGTGACCCCCAGAAGAAGTACCTCACGCTTTGGGACGCGATGGTGAGTGCTGCAAGGGCGCCGTTCCGGAGATTGACACAACAAGGAGTTGCTCAATCCAAGAATGAATTTTGGGCGCTTAAGAATGTCTCGTTTGATCTGAATAAGGGCGAAGTTATTGGGATTATCGAGAGGAATGGTGCGGGGAAGTCGACGCTGCTGAAGATTTCATCAAGTATTACATGACTTTCAGGTAATAGAGAATTTAAACCAAGATAACCGAAACCATTATAAGTTATTATACATATATAACTAAATCGTTTGTCAGGCGACGAGCGAGTTGCAACAATTATAGCAGCAATAAAAAAAATAGAAGC
>JAPKXQ010000055.1 GCA_026394765.1 Methanomicrobiales archaeon | reverse complement strand
TGTTTTTCATAACCTGAAGAATTGAAGATACACGAGTCTGCTGACTCTGTAACACCATAATAATTTATCGTGGTTTAAGTATTTTAAACTTCTATTGCTTAATCTGTCGCTATTTTTGATTTACCCGAAACTCATGTATTACTCTGTACATTGTTCACGCTGCACCGGCATAGTGATGGAATACTTATACAGGGAAGGGGAATATCACGTGTCTTAATGGGATATGGACAAGTCTAGGGATTTACCAGCTTCTTCGATCCGTTCAGGGAATTATTCATCCCCCAATTTGGTCATCCCCTAACCGGTTTGTCCAGAATTCAAGGGAATCGTATTCCGTACCCTCCCTTATATGGCCTGCATGGAACGACCCTTGACGGGAGTGCGGTTCAGTGGAAAACATAAACTTTTTTTTAAAACCCACAATTGACTGTACTTCTAAAAATTTGATGTTTGACGTACAATCCCTATAGCAGCACGTTATAATGTATGGTCTGATTCTTTTTTTGATTCAACTATTCATATCGATTTAATTCGTGGGCAGACCTGACAGCCGATAGTTTGAAGATGTGAATCGATTGTTCTTTACGGGCACAGCGATTGGACTGATCAGATTTCGCTTTATCCGACACAACCACCAACCGGTCGTTTCCAAGCCATGTCACACCTTCCAGATTACAGTACATAATCCGATCTTTTTCATCGTGTGGGAACAGAAACAATTCTCCATCGTCTTTTAACAGATCTTCGAAGCCGGCCGGCTCCGCACGAAGGCGCCCAACCCACATGGCCGATGAAGACTGCGAGATCACCGTCAGACAGCCGTTGCAGAAATCGAGGCTGGAGTAGTCCTTGAAAAGCACCGTTTTTGGCAGCCGGATGGTTCCGACATGCTCCCAGTTTTCCAAAGCTAACTTGAAGACCTGGATACGTCCCTTTCCCGGTTCAATTCCGGCGTTGCCGCTTTTGCATTTATTTCCCTCGCAAAGACCGAGCAGGTAATCGTTCCCGGCATAGCGTAGGATTGACAAGCCTTCGAAACCCTTGCTGCTGGTTTTGAACGGGAAGTTCAACCAGTAACTTTTGATAAAGGTGAACGATTCGTCAAACTCATCAATGCGCGGCATGAAGATGCCCGAGTGCATTTCGGCAGTCTCGATCAGGCAATACCACCGGTTGGTTGATGACTGATACGTGATATCTTCATAACCCGCTGCCGTGCCCTTCAACTCCAGCAAGACTGGTTCCTCTCCCGCTTGGCGCCAATCCAGCTTGAGGCGCAAAAGGTGCGAATCGTCATCGAAAATAATGTGGAGATAGCCATCCTTTAGGTGGACGCCACTGGCTTCGCAGCGCTTATTGCCAGCGCATTTGATCAACTCACTGATCTTGACATCATCAACAAGCTCCAGGAAAGTCGCTGTGTCCTGCATCATCGCTCTAACACCTGCACGGGGGGTTTTCACCGTTACTTGGATATATGAATCACGGTTAATGAAAAATGTTATTCTCCTTCCGCCGATTCCCAAGGTTATTTTTAAAAACGAAAGAACTATTCCTGAACTCGTATGATGGTTCTCTATGACTCCACGGCTCTCCCTCACGGTTCTTGTCGATAATACCACTCTTACGGACCGGTATTTCACGGGAGAACCCGGCCTCTCTTTTCTCCTTGAAACAAAAGAAAAGAAGATCCTGTTCGATACTGGGTACTCCGATGCATTCCTTGCCAATGCAACAAAGATGGGGATCAGCCTGCTGAATCTTGATTACCTCGTGCTCTCACATGGCCACCTTGATCATACGGGAGGTTTGGTCGCCCTCGCACGGCACCTCACTGAAGCAAAGATCGAATCTATAACGCACCAATTACCAGAACTGATTGCTCACACCCGCTGTTTTTACCCAAAAGAAAATCTCCCGCTCCAGAACAACGGCTCGATCCTGAATGAAGAGGAAGTCCGACGTCAGTACCCGGTGAATCTGTCCGATCGTCCGGTCTGGATAACTGAGGACCTTGTCTTCCTGGGCGAGATCCCCCGGAAGTTCACGTTCGAAAAGGTAATTTCAGGAAAGCGGATGCTTGTTCAGCCCGATGGCACTATCGTGCCCGACCTTCTTCTCGACGATTCCGCCCTCGTGTTCCGCTCGGATACAGGGCTCATCATCATCACCGGCTGTTCGCATGCTGGGATCTGCAACATTACGGAGTATGCCCGGGAAGTCTGCGGGGAGGATCGGGTTGTTGATATCATCGGGGGACTGCACCTCCTATCCCCTGACCTGAAGCAGATGAAAATGACGGGAGAGTACCTGCGGGATCTTCACCTCAACGCTCTACACGCCTGCCATTGCACATCGCTTGTGGCGAAACTTGCGCTGGCAAATTACTGTCCGATGCAGGAAACAGGTGTAGGGATGCACCTCGAATGGTAGGTTTCTGCTTAACAGAGGCTCAAATTCTTCCCAAACCCCACAAAAACCTGCCAGGACCAGATAACCATTATCATCTTTAGATAAGAATGTTGATCTATCATGGCCACTACTGAAGTTTTCCACGGTGTCCCGGGCATCCTGCGCCCATTCAAGGAATTTGTCGGTGCAAAGGGATTGAAAAAAGGCGACCAGATCGTGTATTACGGTGTTCCGGGGACGTGCACGCCGTTTGTCGAGCTCCTCGCGTTCGCGATCAGATCGCTCGAACCCGAACAGGTCTTCGTTCCCTTCGTAGATGAGAGCAGGGCAAAAAAGATCAGTCATGTCGATGACGTTGGCATGCAGATCCGCATGGCACCTGTAACATTGAAACCAAAATTTATCGTTGTCATGGGTGGACTCTCAATGCCCAACGTACCGGTGAAAGCAGAGCAGGTGAAAGCCGTTCTTGACAAACACCCCGGTGTGTCAGTTATCGGGGTCTGCTTCATGCGTATGTTTGAAAAAGCCCAGTGGCTTAATACAATTTCATTCGACTGCATAATCGATGCGAATATCGATCCTGTGGAAGTAACCACAACGAAGTGATCTATCAAACTATTATCCTATAATGATACAACGGTAGTTATTATCCCATATCTGCTATTGATTGTACAAAATAGGTTGTACAAACAAGCTGGGTCATAATCTCATGAATACAATAAAATAACCTCAAATTGTGGATATTTTCTTCAGGGATTTATAGGCAATCACATCATTTTCTAGTTGTGACCCAACCTGAAAACCTAAATTTTCCTTTCGGCACCAGGATTTCGAACCGGACACCTTTACAATAAACACCCGACTCTTTGATCGAGAGGCCGGTAATGGCGAGAATCTCCCGGGAGAGGAACAAACCTAGGCCGGTATTATTCCCAAAACCTTTCTCAAAGATCCGTTCCTTGTCAGTCTCGTGCACGCCAATACCGTCATCTTCGTATACGATCGCGAGGGTATCCTGACCATACTGCATCGAAGAGAATGAGATATTCTGGATCTGCTCCCATGGCGACGCGAGTTGTCGATCAGGTTCTTGAAGACTTTTTCGAGAAGAGGGTCAACGAGGACTTCAAGTCCCCCAACATTAACCGATATCTCGATCTCCCTAAAAGGGAGGTGGGTCCGCAGCGCCTTTGGCTAAATACCAATTTCCTGCCACCTGGGGGCGTGGACCCCGATATCCTCATAATTTTCGTGAATTCGATCTGCTGTTGGATAGTTGAGGATATGGTCTCTTCCCGCGCAATGAAATGCAGTAGCTCAAGATAACTGGTCGTCTCTTGTGTGATTTCGATTAGACCCATAGCACGAGGAGTTGGTTCTTGCTATCGTGGCGGGTGATACAGGATGTAAAAAAAGATCACCTGAGCATGGTCCGATGCATCAGGGCCATGATTCCAGGTCTTTTGGCACGCTCTGGACCTCCCAAAAGGGGGCCTCCTTCCAGGATTGAGGACCCAAAGAGTTCACTGTTGAAGCGATCACTGATCTCATCAAACACGCGCCGATACGCGGTGCAATGGGGGTCCACGCCATGCATCTTGCCATCTGTTGGCACTATCGCATTGTAGGGGCACCCTCCCCGACAATATCTGATGTGACTGCACTCCCCGCATGCCTGCTCTACAATGTCCAGATAGTGCTGCATAAACTTCCATGCAGGCGACTTCGAAAGGTCGTCCATGGTAGGGTGGTCCTCCACATTGCCCATCACAAAGTCAGGCATCCCCACAAAGCGGTAGCAAGGATAGATGGCCCCATCAGGACCGATGGCAAAGGTGCTGCCCATGCAGTCCACAAAGGTGCAGACAGAGCCCCTTCGGGTGAATACACACCTGCAGAGATCATTGATATTCATGATCTCGATCTCACCTATATGCTCGAGGTACTGATCAAGGAGGTACACAAGGAGGTCACCGTACTCTCCGGGGTCAAGCGTCCACAGGTGAGGAGTATTAGTGCGTAGTGACGGGAGTGCGGGGTGCAACTTGAGGGTGAACCTATGGTCCTTGAAAAAATTGAAGATCTCTTCCTTATGCTTGACAGAATGGGAGGTGAAAGTACAGATGAAGCTCACCTTCAGACCATGAGCCTTAGCAAGTTCATAGCCCTTCATCGTCCTATCGAAGTACCCCTCCCCCCTCTGCAGATCATTGAGCTCCCTGGGCCCATCGATACTGGTCCCGAGCGGGACATGGTATTTTGCGAGAATATCAGCAATTTCTGGGGTGAGGAGCCACAGGTTGGTTTGCATCGCAAATTCAGGTTTCATGTGAGCCAGACCATCCGATAAAAGGGGGAGTGCTTCCCGGTAAAAATCGGCTCCCGCGAGGAGGGGCTCCCCGCCATGGAATGTGAAGGTCACCCGGTCGTCCCTAAAATTTTTAAGCCATTCCACAACCTCATAGACTGTTTCCACCCGCATGATTGGAGATCCCGGCTCAGAACTCCAGCAGTAGCTGCACCGCGCAGGACAACCTAAGGTAGGGATGAGCATCACATGAAAGGCATTCTTCATGATACCCTGATTCTTTTCCCTATTTCATGGTAATAAACAGTGTTCCTCAATTCAAGACCCGGTAGATTGCAGCATACATTTGCGATACCCCCCATTTATGGCATCCGAACCACGGTCCCTCCCCTAGTATTGCGCGAATATCTCTGTCAACCACCTCCTAAAAGAGGTAGTAGCAAGTTGGTGATGGGATAGGTCCTCCATCCCTGGCCCCAGTAATGATCAGTGCAAATTGAACCCAAAGTTCCCTCTCCCTGGGACCTGGGTTGTCATGAACCCGGAGACCCCCATGCAGTATCATAGATTAGATAGTCCCTAAATACTGTCCCTGAAATCTTCCACTCCCTTGCTATTGCCCCCACAAGGCATGCGATGCAACATTCCCCTCGTCATCGCCTTCAAATGGATCGATTCTTACGCGCTCTCCATTGAGAGAGATTGAGCTGAAATAGCACGCACCGAATCACACCCCGCAACGGAGGCAATGATCTTAATCTACCTGCGCCGTGTCCATCCCGATAAAGAGCAAGGTGCATAACAGCCCTGGTTGAAGGAGAAGGGTAAGGTTGGCCGTATCCACACCAAAGTCAACGATTAGAAAAGGGGGGTGCGCGAGGTTCGCAAAGGACGCGGTGAGCTTTGTCTTGCCGGCCCCAACCGTGCCCCTCATCACTGCGAGCTGGTTCGTGGACACCACCGTAGCCCTATAAACCAATATCCCAATCAAAGCCTTGTTCAGTTCTCTTTGGTACGGATAATCCGGACGAGGTAGGCATTCCCCTATACTGTGAAAATATACTGCCTGAACACTCATGCGTGGTGCAGACAGATTTCCAGAAAATAAATATTTTTGTTGTTAATGAAAACCTGCTTGACAAAAAACCGCTGTTGAAACCACGATTTTTTAATAATCCTAATATTCTTCGTTATTTGGAGAAAATTTCGAAACCTTTAACTCTTTTATAGCCAACTGTTAACATGACCACAAAGGGTTTGTACTCGTTGTGAGTGGCAACGTATGCTGAACACTCTCTTGCACTTTTCGGCACGCAGGGAGGAGGCTAAATGGCTGACATTCCACTAGTGTTTGAAATAGGTATCACCGCAATGGCCGGAGCACTCGCCACGATCGCTGGTGCTGCGGAGGATGTTGAGTCTGATATTGGGTCACAGGGTGATCCGAACTCTCAGGTTCAACTCGCCCCCCAGATGGGGTACATCCACCGCATCTTCAACAAGGCGATCGCGGGTGAGCCCCCAGCATGGGGCCTCTGGATCACACTGGGCGCCGGGCTCGCATGGGCGTTCATGGCCATGTCGATGAACCCAATTCTTGCAATTATTCTTGGCTGTGGTATTACCACCTTTGTACAGGGGGTGTACTCAACCACAGCATATCTTGGCAGGACCGCGAGCCTAGCCAAGTTCGGGCAGCCGGTCTACATCGACATACTTAAGTCGATGACGACTGTGACCATGGCACATGCGTTCGTTGCAATCTTTGCAACCGTATCGATGTGTTTCCTCATTAACACGGCACTCGGGCATCCATTCCCGCTTCCGCTTCTGGGCCTTGTATGGGGAATCGCGCTCGGTGCAGCAGGTTCTGCAACAGGAAATCCCTATTATGGGAAAGAGCGCCAGTATCAGACACAGAAGTTTGGTGCAGGTGTGCCAATCGCCGCCTCTGGCAACATCGTCCGGTATGCTGAGGCCGGTGAGCGAAACTCACTCGACAATGGGTTCTTCACCGCAAAGCTCGCCGGTCCCGCTTCAGGGGTCTGCTTTGGGTTAATTGTCTTCCTCGAGATCTGGCGGACGATCCTCTTTGAGCCGATCGGGGCTGGATGGGGAGCAATTGTAGTCGGCGTCATCATGATCATCATCTTTGCAGCGATCGACCGCTACATCGAGGTATGGGCCAGAAAGAACTACGGGCCATACACGGCACCTGTTGCGGAGGCATCATCATGACCGCGATCGCAGCAAAGCCAGCATCAGGAGCGAGCCTCAACCCCGTCGCATCGGGAATCGGGATCGTGGTACTGATAATACTTATCGGCATTATGTACGCTATCGGGGGCCAGATAGCGTTGATCGCCCTTATTGGGATCATAGTAGGCGGACTCCTCATTGCGTTTGGTGTCCACTTTGTCCCGGTAGGCGGTGCACCGGCCGCGATGGGCCAGGCGCCAGGTATTGCAACTGGTGTTGCGATGCTCGCAGCAGGAGCCGGGCTCGCAGGCCTCTTCGGTGGTGCATGGGCATGGGCCGTACAGACCAATCCCGATCTCCTCGTTGCAGTCATCACCGGTGGAGTGGGTGGAGGCCTCATGATGGCGATCACCTGCTTCTTCGTCAACTTCATCTACATCTTCGGAATGGGTATCCCGGCCGCATCAGGCAAGGTCAAGGTCGACCCGCTCACGGGTGACACCCAGCCCGAGTTCAAGTCCCAGGGGACTGAAGGACACGGCCTCCCGTTCATATCGTTCGTCGGTGGTGTGATCGGAGGGATCTTTGGCGGGGCTGGTGGCACGCTCATCTACTTAATGCTCCTCAATGTCTATCAGGAGGTCCTGCCAAAGATGACTGTCTTTGACAAGGCGGGTGCTGCAGGGGTTCTGCCGATCGCTATCTCGCTCGCCGGTATCTTTGCAGTCGGTATGTTCCTGATTAACGCAGTGCTCGCTGCCTACAATATCACCGGAACCATCGAAGGCCCGCATGACCCCAAGTTCAAGCGGTTCCCCAGGGCTCTGATCGCGTCGGCGATCGCATCCGGCCTCTGTGGCGTCGCTGCACTTGCAATAGTATTCGTACCGGTGTGAGGGATCGCGATGACTGTTAAAATTGAAGTGATTCAGGGCGGAGTACCGCACAACACCATCCTGGTGAAGGGCCTGGTAGCCTCCCTTGTCTTCATATACCTCACGTACTTAAACACACTCCTGCCCGCGGGTTCACCCCCGTATTTCGCATTCTTCGGAGGACTCGCGGCAGTCGCAGCGCTTTGGTGGGGTAGTCATACGATTAAGCACCTCTGCAGCTATGGCATCGGGACTGGTGTCCCCTCTGCAGGCATGATGTCATTCGGCTCCGGCGTCATCGCGATGCTCCTTGCCACACAGTTTGGTGTGGGAGCGCCCATCGTTGCCGTCGTTCTCGCCGCAGTGATCGGAGCGATACTAGGCTTCGTCGCCAACAACGTACTGGGGATGAAGATCCCAGTCATGATCCAGTCCATCATAGAGATGGCGATCATCGGAGCTCTCGTGCTGATGGGCTTAGCCGCCCTGATGACCGGTGGTTTCACGTTCCAAAGCCTGGTTACTGGTGCTTCTCTCCCCCTTGCAGGGATACTAAACGTCCCGAACTACATGGGGTCAGTTATAGGAGGCTGTCTCCTTGCGGTTGCGTTCATGCTTGGCGGGATTGCAATCCAGCACCCGTTTAATGCCTGCCTTGGACCGAACTGGACCCAGGACCGGATGCTCATCCTCGCCCTTGAGTGCGGGTTCTTATCCATGCTCATGGCTGCAATCATGTCAATCGGCTTGATCGACACGGGTGCAGCACTCATCTCGGTGATCATCGCATTCCTCGGGTGGATCTACACCTATGACCTGTTCTTCAAGCTGGCAAAGAGGGATGCTGCAGCATGGCTCGATTCAAAGCCAATTCCTGAGGTGGAGGGTCACTGATGTACATCCAGGTACTACCTGAGTATGGTCTCGTGGTCGACCCGATGGTCGGATTGCTGACCTCAGCGGGCGAATCGTTCGGGCCCGTCATCGAGAAGGTGGAGGTCATCGAAGCGATCAGCAACGACCTCGTGAACATGCTTTCAGGTAAAGGAGATTTCCTTGCGACTTTCCCAGGGAGGGATAAGTCCCTCGGGATTGCGGGGGGCATGACCTCATTCTGGTATGGGATGGCAATCGGGCTCCTGATCGCCGGTATTGTGGCATTCCAGCTCTTAAAGGTGGGATGAACAATGGCAGACAAAAAATCACCGGCAAGCGGTTGGCCGATCGCCCGGGGCGATTTCCTTGCAGGAGACGCAAACAGCCCGGTCGCAGTCGTCACCATGGGGTCCCATCTCGATGAGAAGGGGATCTGTGATGGCGGAGCGGCAATCTGCGGGTCCTGCAAGACCGAGAACCTCGGACTTGAGAAGGTCATAGCAAATATCATCTCAAACCCCAACATTCGGTTCATGCTCTGCTGTGGGACTGAGGTTAAAGGACACCTCTCTGGCCAGACCATGATCGCCCTTCACAAGAATGGCGTCAAGGACGGCAGGGTCGTCGGGGCCGAAGGTGCCATCCCCTTCATCGAGAACCTAACAGGAGACGCTATCAAGCGGTTCCAGGAGCAGATCGAGGTCGTCAACATCATGGAGAGTGAGGACCTCGGTGCCATCAAGGCCAAGATCAACGAACTGAAGGCAAGAGACCCGGGCGCATTCGGCGCTGACCCCATGATCGTCGAGGTCAAGGAGGCTGGCGGGGCTGAGGAGGCAACCGGAGAAGTCCGCCCGCTCTCTGGAGAGCTGGCCCTTATCCACGCACGGATGAAGGTCATCGAGAAGATGGTGACTGACATCGGCTACCGCGACAAGTTCGCCGCCGGAGTATATTCAGGAAAGATCGAGGGGGTTATGATCGGGCTTATCGTCTCGTTCGCCATCCTCGGGTTCCTGCTGTGGGGGTGAGTGGAGATGGCAGAAGAAGGCACAAATATTGCTGGACCAGTCAGAATGGTCGCAATTGAGAATATGGTGGAGAACATCCGCTACAAGGCACAGATCCTCGCCCGTACCAACAAGGTCGACTCGGCAGTCTCGTATTCAGGGGTGATCGGGTTCACTATCGGGTTGGCAATATGCCTCATAATGATCGTGCTGCCCGTACTGCTCTTGGGGTGAAGATAAATGGCAGATAAAAAATCACCAGCAAGCGGATGGCCGATCGCCCGGGGCGATTTCCTTGCAGGAGACGCAAACAGCCCGGTCGCAGTCGTCACCATGGGGTCCCACCTCGATGAGAAGGGGATCTGTGATGGCGGGGCGGCGGTCTGCGGGTCCTGCAAGACCGAGAACCTCGGCCTTGAGAAAGTCATTGCAAACATCATCTCAAACCCAAACATTCGGTTCATGCTCTGTTGTGGGACCGAGGTGAAGGGCCACCTCTCTGGCCAGACCATGATCGCCCTTCACAAGAATGGCGTCAAGGATGGCAGGGTCGTTGGGGCCGAAGGTGCAATCCCCTTCATCGAGAACCTCTCAGGGGACGCTATCAAGCGGTTCCAGGAGCAGATCGAGGTCGTCAACATCATGGAGAGTGAGGACCTCGCAACCATCAAGGCCAAGATCAACGAACTGAAGGCAAGAGACCCGGGCGCATTCGGCGCTGACCCTATGGTCGTCGAGGTCAAGGAGACTGCAGGGGCTGAGGTCGCTGCTGCAGGTGTGAACCCACAGTTCCTCGAGATCGAAAAACGTCTCGATAAGGTTGAGAAGCAGATAGAGTTCGTGGACGCAGAGATTGCCCAGCGTGTGGGCAGAAAGATTGGCCGTGATATCGGAATTCTCTATGGTCTCGTTGCAGGACTCATCGTCTTTGTCATGCTGCTGGTCCTGCTCCCGAAACTGAGTATGATGATGTAAAGGAGGTATGAGTTAGTATGTTCAGGTTTGAGAAAGAACAGAAGGTCTGGGACTTCAACGGCACCAAGATCGGTGGACAACCCGGTGAATACCCCACGGTGCTCAGTGCATCGATCTTCTACAACAAGCACGAGGTTGTCCTCGACGACCACAAGGGCACCATTGACAAGCCCAAGGCCGAGGCGCTCTGGAACCGCTGCCAGGAACTCTCTGACATGACCGGGATCCCCCACTTCATCCAGATAATAGGTGAGTTTCCCGAGGCATTCGAGAGTTACATCAGCTGGTTCGACAGTATCGACAACAAGACCGCATTCCTGATGGACTCTTCGGTGCCCAAGGCGCTCGCCCATGCATGCAAGTATGTGACTGAGGTGGGCCTTGCGAACCGTGCGATCTACAACTCGATCAACGGTTCCATCCCGCCTGAAAACATAGAAGCCATCAAGAACAGTGATGTGGACTCCGCGATCGTCCTCGCCTTCAACCCGGCAGACCCTTCAGTCGCAGGACGCGAGAAGGTGCTCGTTGAGGGTGGCGTTGCGGGACAGACCAAGGGTATGATCCAGATCGCCGAAGAGGCCGGGGTCACGCGCCCGATCCTTGATACCGCAGCTACCCCGCTCGGTCTCGGGTCAGGGGGTTCGTACCGGGAGATCCTCGCATGTAAAGCGATCCATGGGTACCCCACCGGCGGTGCCTACCACAACATGACCGTCTCCTGGACCTGGCTCAAGCGCTGGAAGGGGACCAAGAAGAACCCCTCGAAACTTGCAGAGAGCCTGAAGGGAAAAGATGCTTACCTAGAGCAGTTGCTACACCACTACCAGGGTGGCCTGGACGGTGTCATACAGGCTGCATGGTCTGCACCCGACATCGGCTGCAACATGATCGCAAGCACGCTCGGTGCAGACCTGATCATGTACGGCCCAATCGAGAACGTGGAAGCGATAATCACCGCCCAGGCATACACTGATATCGTCGTCCTGGAAGCGACCCGCCAGCTCGGGATCGAGTGCAAGGCAGAGAACCACCCGATCTTCAAGCTCATCTAAAACCTCTTTTTTCTCCCGGAAACGGGGTATTACTCCAATAATCTATACATGCTGAAATTTCGCCCCACTATTTCCATGTATTTTAACCCAGTAGATTTTCATCTGATGGATTGAATTATCCCAAGCATCTCTTCAGAGTCACTACAGACAAAAGGGGTACTCCCACAGAAAACAGGGATTGCAGCACTTACATAGAGAATGTCAGATAATTGGAGAAGACCAAAATCATCCAGATGAGCGCTTAATTTTGTCCCAGTTGAAAAATTGGCACCACACTACTAAGAGGACGCGATATACACCAAATACTACGATACGAACGTGGATCAAGTCCCGAGTGAAGCCAAATGGTTCATAGATCAGGATAGAAGAAGTCATATCAGGGCACAACCCAGATGGGACAGAGGTGAGTTGCTATGTCTGTGCATAAAGACCAGGACGAAAAGAACTTTCAGATCCTTATCAAACAGCTCAAAGACGAGAACTCGACCTTTCGGTGGCGGGCAGCCGAGGCCCTTGGCCGGGCCGGAGATCCCCGTGCTACAGGTCCCCTCATCGAACTCCTCAACGACCCAGTTCCTGATGTTGTATGGGTTGCGGCAAATGCACTCGGTGCCATTGGCGATCTATCAGCAATAGAAGGTCTCATCATCTCCCTCAAGGACCCAGACCGCTGGGTCCGACAGGGAGCATGCAGTGCACTGGGAGAGATTGGGGATATACGAGCAGTACAACCCATACTTGCTCTCTTAAATGATCGAAAGAACGCGGTCCGACAGGCGGCGGCCAAGTCACTCGGAGCGCTGGGAGACCAGGGAGCAATCCCAGCCCTCACCAGGGCACTTGAAGACGATGATCTCGAGGTTCGGCATGCTGCACGCGAAGCGATCAGAAAGCTCGGGGGGCTCCCACCCGGGTCATGACCGAGGAAAAAATAATAAATTGGCCTTCTCTAGAACAGTTCAGTCATAGAGGGGGTTAAAGCCCTGCTTGGTCACCTTGCCATACTGCGTGCTGATCTTGGGGTCAAGCGCACATATTGGGCAGATATAGTCATCCGGGAGATCCTCGAATGCCGTCCCGGCCTTGATGCCATGGCGGGGTTCTCCCCGCCTCTGGTCGTACACGTACTCACAGACCGCGCAGATGTACTTGGTCGGGATCCACTCCTCAAATCCCCATGTCCCGATCCTTCCTTTGCCCTCCATCCCACAGAGGGGACAGACATAGGTCTCTGGGAGGTCGTCGAATGCTGTCCCGGCAGGGATGCCATTATGCGGTTCACCGCGGAGTGGCGAGTAGATGTACCCGCACACCTTACATCGGTACCTCTTCACTGCTGTCATCTAGGTCTCTCCTTTGATGCCGGCAGCCACTTTCGCATGCGGCGCCCGGACACCAGACAGATAAAGGGGTAGCTTGGTAAGACCAAAAACCTATGGATACTGGAAACCCGTGTGGAATTTCCTACCTCAGGTAGTACCGTGATCTAACTTCTCTTTCAGCCCCAAAGATACCTCTCACGTGGGGGCCCTGGTTTCAGAGGGGATACGATACCAGTGAGAGAGACCAGTCCTTGTCGACAATCTCATCTGTCCAGACGACCCAATGCCGATATATGGCACCCGATCTGTTCTTCAGAAAGGATGTAGAGGCCATGGATAGAGATGACCTGGATGCACTGTCAGATGCACGGATACGCCACACCATCCACTATGCAGCAGAACACTCACCCTTCTACCGCCGGTGGTTCTCTGATCACCGGATCGACCCTGATACCATCAAATGTCATGAGGACCTCCTCAATCTCCCCATCATCTCTGGTGCGACACTCCGCGAGGCACAACCCCCGTATGCCCCCGATTTTGCGTTTCGCAGCAGCGTGTGGGAAGAGATATTCACAGTCCATGAGACGAGCGGGACAAGTGGCACTCCAAAGAGCTTCTTTCTCACCTGGGACGACTGGAGCCGCTATGCTGAAAAATATGCTCGGATATTTGTCTCACAGGGGTTTTCACGCGGAGATCGGGTTATCATGTGCACATCCTATGGGATGAACGTGGGTGCAAATACCATGACACTTGCCGCCCGTGACGTGGGGATGGCAGTGATTCCAACAGGGAAGTGTACATTTCCCACAAGGATGATCACCGCTTACCGACCGACTGCGATTGTGGGCAGTGTCTTCAAACTCCTCCACCTTGCAAAGAGAATGACCGCAGAAGGTATCCCCCCACAGGACTCATCAGTAGAACGCCTGGTAGTGGGGGGCGAGAGCTTTGCTGAGGAGTCTCGCGCCTACCTCTCCGAGGTCTGGGGGTGCGAGGCATTCAACACCTATGGAAGTACTGAAGGTACAATGTGCGGGGAATGTTCCCAGAAGAGTGGCCTCCATGTCCCTGAAGACCTTGTACACCTCGACCTCTATGACCCCCTCCTCAAGTCATTCGTTTCTGATCGTGAATGCGGAAGGATCATCCTGACCACCCTCCTCGCCCCTGGAGAGCATTGTGGAAACCTCCTGATCAACTATGATACCGAAGACACCAGCGGCGTGGTCTCCCGGGACCGATGCCACTGTGGAAGGACGCATCTGCGGATCTATACCCCCCAGCGTGAGGCTGAAACAGTATGGGTTGCAGGGACCCCATTTAACAAGGTCGATATCGAGCGGGGCGTCTTTTCTGTTGAGCACATGGACCTCCTCACCGGAGAGTATGAAGCATTCCTCTATCCCGGGGATGAAGAAGGGGACGCAGTCCTCAGGGTAAGTCTCGAGACAAGCGGACCGGTACCTGAAAAAATCTCCGGGATCGAGGATCATATTCGGGAGTCTCTCCTCGCACACCGCCCCAGACTCGCATCCGCCTATGCGGATGGGACATTCCAGATACTCTTCCATTTCAAAATGCCCGGGGAACTCGAACTTTCACGGCTCAAGGGCAGGCCACGCCGCCTTGTAGACCGCAGGTGAGGGAAGAACAATGGGGGCCTTAACCGATGTTCCCAATCAGAGGAGGGGGGATCATCCCCCTCCATATGCCCCCCTTTCCAAAGGGGGCATCAAATCGGGGCACATGCATCAAAGAGAAACAATTTATGCGAATAAGAGAAATGTGTTTGTAGCTCTTGATCAGGTGCTCGGTTCTATAATTTTTGCCGGACCCCCCCAGATCTGGCATCAACCCCCTACCAGAAGAGCCAGATCAAGAGTTACTCACCCTTTAAGGGTGACTGCAATTCGCATGTTAACTGATAGTTTCTCATTCAGACAAGGGTGCGAGAGATTTCAATTTTGTACGATGTAACATCAACGGGTATTTCCCCCGCCCACTCCTATGTGGAGTAGCATGGTGATGGTCGACGCCCTCTCCGCCATTCTATACTCATTCTCAGCACTCTTTGTCATCCTCGACCCCATCCTGAGCGTGCCCATCTTCACGTCGATGACCAGAGGGCTCTCCCCGGCAGAGGTGAACCGCCAGGCACTCGTTGCAGTCATCGTCGCCGGAGGCCTGATGTACTCCTTCCTCCTCTTCAACTTCCTCATCTTTGATGTCCTCGGGATCACCCTCCCCAGTTTCCAGGTTGCCGGTGGTATCCTCCTATTCATCCTCGGGATGCAAATGGCTCTCGGAGTTGAGATCGGAAAGTCAAAAGACCAGTCCAGCAGCCCGGCCGGGGTCGTGATCGGGACCCCGCTCCTCTGTGGACCAGGCGCTATCACCACCGTCTTACTACTCTCCAGGGACTATGGCATCGCGATTCCAGCTGTTGCAATTGGACTCTCACTCCTGGCCACCTGGATCGTCCTTAAGTTCTCCCCGCAGATCCAGCGCCTCCTGGGTGACTGCGTCACCGATATCATGGCAAAAGTACTCGGCATGCTAGTTGCCTCGATAGCGATAAAGATCATAGCGGACGGTGCTGTCTCCCTCATCACACTGTAAATGCAGAACCGTCTCCCTTCAATTAGAGTGGCGATAAATTGGGAGAAAAGCCGGTTCCAAATCTGGGATCTACCAGGAGGATATTTGTGGGATCGTTCGCAAATCTGGTGGTATCATCCAGGTCGATCTCATAATGAATATCGAAGGAAAGATTGGGTACCTGTTCTGCCAGAGGGAGCCTCTAACAAGGGCACTGACTCGGAAGGCGTTCGCAAACGAGCAGCGCCAGAGAAAAGTTCCCTGCGAAGACCAGGAGATCTACGCAACTCTTGGCGATGCCGTGTTAAAGACTGTACTCGTAGACCTGCTCATCAGACATGGGGCCTCAACCCCTGACGAGATAACAAGGCGGAAGCGTGACCTCGAGAGGGAGGAAGTACTCGCCAGGGTCGGGAGAGAACTAGGAATTGGCCCCCACATACATCTCGGTGTGGGGGAGCGCCGACAGGGTGCCGATAACGAGCCTTATGTCCTCGCAGAGACCATGGAGGCCATTATCGGCGCTATCTTCATAGACGGGGGGTACAGGGCTGCTGAAGAACGGATCACTGCGTGGTTCCAGCGGCTCCTCTCGCAAGAAGGTTAATTCTCATACTGAGCCATTCCCTTCGAATGCGCGAGAACAACTATTCCAGATAGGTGGTGTTTTCAGTACCTCAAGACCGCGGTGTACGTCATAGAACGGGCACCAAAGAACGCGCGACAGAACTCGGCGGTCTTTTTAGGGCCATACTCCTTACAGCTGAATATATCCAGGTAGGCTGCGCTGGTGGCATTCGCAAAGTGACCTGATATGAGTGAAGTCTCGATCAGCTGCGTCATGGAATATCCTGCAACCTTATCATTGGGTCCGAAGTGGATGATCGTCGGCTCCCCAAACCGGTGCATATCAATCAGGTCACATAGATCTATGATGAACCGTCGCAACTGCTCAGGATCCCTGATAGTGGCGGGGTCACAGTCCCTGAGATCCACACTCGTACAGAGGCCCCAAGCGTTCTCACGCTTGAACTTCCGTATTATATCTTCGTCAGGTATTGACCCGACAGACATTTCCTGCACTGCTTCAAGCATTTTCATGCACTCCTTGTAATCCGCACAATAGCGAACAATGATCTCAGATCGTTGCTAGATCTGAATTTAAACATTATCCTTATCCCAATCCAGGAGATCCCGATGCAAAATTGCCATTATCGATTTTTTTCAAAGAATAACGTTCAAATTTTAGGTAAATAATAATCGTCATCACACAGGGGAGGATATGCCCTCACCGGCACCGCGCACCAGAGAGGTTTTCGTGAGTTTTGCGCAGGGGTCTCAAAGGACCTTTTCTATATCCTCTCTCCGCGCTGAATAAACTTCAGTGAAGCCGACAGGATGGTAGCGCGTCTTTGCCTCGCGAAGGCCAGGGTGGCCCATGTCACTCTCCCGGTTGATGAGAGGAAAGGAACTGTGTAGAACCCTTGCGGTCTCTGCATTGATGGCTTTGTATATTCCCTCGCAGTCAGGTAGGCCCTTTTCAAAGTGTACCACTGCGGTGGTGGCATTGAGGGGCTCATAGAGAGCCATCGCGCCGATCTTATCATGTACCCTGATAATTTGACCTGAAAGTCTGAGCTCCCCATAGTGATCGATTGCAAAGAAGGTGGCATCCTTCTCAGCAGAGAGAAAAGTCTCACCTTCACAGTTCTTCCACTCACACCACTCGACCAGGAATGCCCTGACCTCGGAGAGGTGTTCAGGAGTCATCACCTCAACTTGAGGTGTACAGTTCTTCATGAAGCGGTTGATCTGCCGCCTGATGGAGAGGTAATTTCTCCCAGAGAGGTCTGAAAGGTCCTTGCTAGAGTAGAGGTACTCAAAATGGTCCCTGTCAGGATGGAGGGGCAGGTCAGGGTACACCTGATGGATCCAATCAAACGCATCAAGATCGATAAGGGTGAGAGGTGTCTCATCTCCATCTAATACCGCGAGCGAGAGGAGATCATAAAGAGTTTCATCATCATGCACCCCAATTGGAGGACGAAATGCAGTTTTACCACCGATGGTACTTGATATGAGGATTGAACCGTTCTTCTCCGCATAGGCATAATGTGCATAGTGGTTCCAGCAGACCATGTTGGTGAAGGTGTTGTCGCTGTGGACCTGGGGATAGCGCAAGTAATGGGCGATAAAGCGGGGGCGTTCTCCAAGCGTCACCGGGTGAAAATCATTGCCAGAGAGCATGGTGTCAAGCACCGCCTTTGTACTGCATCGGGGTGAACCCCACCATCTCCTGAAACAACAGCCCCTGATAGAAAGACTGGGTCTCTGGACCAGCCACAACCGCGATCCAGCAGATGCCGCGTGCCCTGCACCAGTCGATGAGGAGAGTTACGATCTTCTCTCCCACCCCCTTGCGGCGATGGTCAGGGAGCACCACGATATCCTGGAAATAGGCATCTGATATACCGTCTGATATCACACGCCCCATTCCAACAGTCACTCCCGATGAGAGGTCCACTGCGACGGCAAATGCAGCACTCTTCGCGATCAGGGGCCTGATCTCTGACTCGCTCCATTCCTCCTTCCACCAGCCACCTGCACGGTAGAGTGCTACAATAGCGCGCTCATCCCATGCAGGAACGATAGAGACCTCGACCCCTGAAGGTCCGGGTTGTGGAGGGGTCAATGTTACCGACCTCTACTAGGGTAAGACCGGTAATGGTTCAGTTGTCCATCCTCCAAAAACCCAGTCAGAAGGACCGTGCTGCCACCCGAAAAGCCCCTGGCACCAAATAATTCAATCGTGATCGATACACCCGATAGCAGTGCTCACGATCGCGACGAGAGCGTCAGGTCCCCAGCGGGAAGAGTCCAACACAAGGTCATAGGGAGACAGGTCACTAATGTCGATACAATAGTAATCCATGTATCGAGCGGCCTCACAGGACTCCCGTTCAGTGGTGAGTGCCATCGCAGTCTCGAACGCATCGACACTGTCCCGCATAGAGATACGCTGTACCCGGCAGGATAGGGGTGCTTTCAACCAGACCTTCAGGGTAGCATCTGGGACCATCCAACCGGATAACCGCCCCTCCACGATGATCCCCTCTTGCTGGTATGCGATCTCTTTCTGTCTCTCATCTATCATCCGATCAATGGTCGGGTCTGTCCGGGCAAGATCTCCGAATTTCGCAAGGTCCATACCCTGCTCATCCGCCATTCTTCGAAAGACCTCTCCCGCAGAGATTAGGGGTAACCCGGTCTCCCCGGCGATACACCGTGCGAGGGTGGTGGTACCACTCCCCGGCAGGCCGCTCACCGAAATCCTCATAGCACTCCGTTAAGTCATGTGGAAAGGGTCAAATTCCCCCAATATTCAGCGCTTTTCGTATAACCTGGCTGACCATGAGAGAGCAGATCATATACCAGAGGATCCAGGCAGGAACCGGCCCCAGAATAGAGTCCGCGATGTTGTGGGTCCCAAAAAAGGGCATCGTTATGGGACTTGTGGCAGTCCCGAGCCTGAAGAGGAGCCAGAAGAAGATCGGGACAGTGATTATCATGATATAGGCCATTGGTTTGAACTGCTGCTGGGACATCTCCAGTTGTTCCTTCATGACCTTATCCTTCTTAGATTCGAGCTTCTTCACCCGTTTTTCGTCCTGTGAGAGCTGTGCCTCGCGATACTCGCGCTGGAACTCCTTCATACGGGCCTGGACATCCTGCATCCGTTCATAGTCGATAGTATATTTCTGGATGATCGAGGAGTACAGACCAGTCATCGTAGAGAGGACAAGGATAAAAATAAAGAAGGGTATGCCGAGAATATCGACAATAGGGCCCATACCAGCCTCTATTGTACTCCCGACCCCGACCCTAACTGGCTCTATTCCATAGAGCATAACCATGACCATCGCCACGACAAGGGCGAGGATCCCACCATACTGCCGCTCTGCCATGCCTACCATCTCCTATCTGCTTAATGCCATGCCCCTAGCACCCGCCAGGTTGATGGTACCATGGAGCGAAGTTGGCCATCTCCTCATCCTCCTGACATGAAGGGTGTAAGATCCCCAAACTATCATACTCCACTCCCTGACACCATGCGGGTACCATGCTGTGCTACTCCTTCCCGAAGAATGTCCGCATGAAGGGGTACATCTCCATGATCTGCTGGCTTGCAATCTCCTCATATAGGCGGTACGTGATGCTCACCGTGAGCAGGAGCCCAGTACCACTAACCGATCCAATGACTCCAAAGAGGTTTGCCACCACCGAGAGCACCCCAATAAAGACCCCACCTATCACTGTGACACGGGGGATATACCGATCGAGGTACTTCTCGAGTATCTGGGGGTTACGCCGATAACCCGGGATGGACATCCCTGATAGCTGGATCTGGCGCGCTACGTCTTTGGAGTCGAGACCTGCAGTCTTGATCCAGAAGAGGGCGAAGACAGCCCCACCGACTACCATGAACACCGTGTCCACACCGAGTCGGGTGATGATCTCCCATGCCGGGTGGCCAAGGTCCTTGATCCACCACATCCAGTCATCAGGCCCGTTCACTGGGGCAAGGTAGTACATTATCCCGTTTATGGGTTGCTGGTTCTGGAATGTCCCCAACACAGTGATCCCGATATTGGAGAGG
>JAPKXQ010000067.1 GCA_026394765.1 Methanomicrobiales archaeon | reverse complement strand
TATCTTGTAGTTACCAATTGAACACTACACTTAGTAAATTTTTAGTCATTGATTCAGTCTCGATTTAACAATCTGATGGTTATTGAAAGATTATTTTGTGAATGCGTTGTTTTGTAGTGATCAGATTACGCTGTTCAGGATCCACCTTTCACCCATCTATGGCGGGCCCAGCTCGTGCCCAATCACCCGCTCGAGGTCATCGAGGAGGTCATGTACCGACTGGTACCGTGCGGCCGGATCCTTGGCAAGGCACTTTAAAATGATCTCTTCCACGACCTTTGCCCCGGGATTATGATGTGAAGGGGGAACTGGGGGCTCCTGCACTATCGCGGTAGAGACATTGACAAGGTCGTCCCCGATAAAAGGTATCTTTCCAGTAATTATCTCGTAAAACAGGACACCGAGCTGGTAGATATCAGTCCTCTCATCCGTTTCTCCATAAAGCCCGGGGTTGACCTGCTCAGGTGCGGCGTACGCGAGGGAGAAGCCAGTGACCGTGGAGACGATGCAGGAGCCCTTCACCTGGCTCATGCCCCAGTCCGTGATCTTGGGGATATCGCCTGCAGTGAGGAGGACGTTGTGAGGTTTGATGTCGCGGTGGATGATCCCCCGGTCATGGGCATATGCAAGCCCCCCTGCAATCCCTGCGATCAGCACCACGGCACGCCCTGTCATTATCGGAAATTTGAGGTCAGCGAGCGTGGACCTGGCGTACTCCATCTCGACAAAGGGGACAGGGAGTATGTTCACCTCAGCTATCTCCACTATATTTGGGTGACGGAGCCCTTCCCAGGCCATTATCTCCTTCATGAAGCATCGGCCCGTCGCTTCATCTGCACTGATAGGAATCTTCACAGCGACAAGCGCACCGTCACTCAGCCGCCGAGCCCGAAAGACGCGGGATATTCCACCAAGCCCGAGGAGTTCAACCTCGCAATAACGGTCTCTGATCTGTTCCGGGAGTGCAGCCTCGTCTGAATAGAGGAACGTCTCCTGGGCGTTTTGCGGGCTGCCAGTACTCAATGAGAGGTCGGGTGATCCCCGAAAGAACGGAAATATGTCAACCAGACGAGAGTCTTTCGTGGCATACCTCCGGCTCTGAAAGAGCGCGAGGGCTGAAGTGAGCGCTGATCCACCCATGAGCACCAGGAGAGGAGCCTGACCCGTGGACTGCGAGGAGAAGAGGACACCGGCCCCAGTGAGAAAGATGAGGAGGGAGATGCCTGTATGGACCCGAATCATAAGACCAGGCGTTACTCCCATGGCGGTGGTGATGCCGAGGGTGAGTGAGGAGAGGGCGAGGAACGAGATGACAGGGATGAGTATGGCAACCGCAGGGATGAGCGGGCTCCTGATGGCACCCCCATTCTCCCAGAGACCGAGAAGCGCGTAAAGGAAGGCGAGTGCGCCGGCGATGTAGAAGGCTGCCCCAAGGACCCGGAATGCTGCAGACATCCGCCCAATACCACCCAGGAGCGGAGGTATGTCATGGACCGCAAGTAGGGTGAGGGGGATGGCAGCGATGATGAGGAGGAGGAGTGCGACCGGGATGCCCCCCACATCACGCGGGAATGGGATGCCGGTGGTGTTCCCTGGTGCAGGCTGGACTACCGGGAGAGAGAAAGGACCAGGTATAAAGATCGGCGGTTCAGGTGTCGTTGACTCAACGATCCGATACTCATTGGTTGTTGCGGGCATGATGGGAGTCTGAACCACCTCTTCGAGGGTGGGACCAATAGATGTCACAGAGGTAGTTGATTCCAGGGTAGTCAGATTGGTCTGAGTCCCAGACTGCGTGGGAGCGGTAGTCCCCGTGAAGGATCCGGTGGTAGGTTCAAAGTAGATCGGCGAGAGGGTGGTTGTGGTTAGCGTCGGCTGCTCTGTAGCCGATGTCGTCGGAACCGTGGTCACTAAAGTGGTCGGAACTGTTGTCTTTATCGTTGTCGGTACCGTGGTTGCTGCCGTTGTCAGAACAGTGGTCACTAACGTGGTCGGAACTGTTGTCTTTATCGTTGTAGGTACCGTGGTTACTACCGTCGTTGGGACAGTGGTCGTTATTGTTGTCGGAACCGTCGTCATTTGGCCTGGGGTGAGGCGCCTAGACTGTTCAAGCGTTGTTTTTCCGGCGATCGCCGTGATCGAGAAGGTCTCATCCAGGAACCCGTCGAGGACCAGGGTGACCTGGTGATGACCGGGAGATGCCTCTATTATCGAGTCGGTCCTCTCACTAGTTGTTGTCCCGTCAAGAATTATCTCGGCCCCCCTGGGGTCTGAACGCACCATGACCGATCCTGCGGGCTCATCAAAGTTGGCACGGATGGTATGGTCCGAATTGACTGAATAGAAAGTGTACGAGGGGACAGGCCCGACCGATCTCCCATCCACCGTGAGATCGATTATGGCACTCCCTGGGTCAGGGGTGATTGTGAAGGACTGCGATGACCCATCCTGAACCACTACGTTTCCTGATGGCTCAATGGAACCATACTTGCCTGCCACAGCCTTAATTGTGTGTGGTGCAGCTGCCAGACTGGGGACTGCCAGTACCATGAGGAGGACGAAGAGGGCTGCAAGAGGGTATACCCCCACTGGTGCATGCCGGCGAATCATCGATAACCCAAATGCCAGGTCCTGTTCACCTACCCCCCCTCGGGGAGGAGGACGAGGAGCCTTGCCCCGGATGGGCCCCGGGCGAGGTCGATAAGGTCCCCGTCCCTGATGGGTGCGATCTGACTCTTCTGAAGGAGGTTGGCATTTAAGTAGGTACCACCGGTGCTACCCGCATCGGCCACACTCCAGGTCCCTTTCTCCATGACAAAGCGAGCATGCGGCTTTGAGATGCGGGTCACCGCGGTGTATTCTGCCGCGAGGATCACATCTCGCCCTGCGTCGATCTTCTCACCGCTATCAGAATCGACCCGCCCGATCAGGACCTGGACTCCGGTCAGGGGAAACACCTTGCCATCATCAGACCCCCCAAGGACCATCACATAGGGTGCTGCCATCTGGAGTTCAGATGTCACCTGACCGCGCACCGCTTCGATCCGCTTCTTCAAGTCGGGGTGGGAGAGTGGAATGCGCATATTTGAGAACATGCCAAGGTTGCGCACTATCGCCTCCATGGCACCCGGGACTAATGAGTATTTCCATACCGGGTGGATACCCTTTGAGGTCGGCTGACCGAGTCCTGCCTCCTTCCGGATCAGCCCCACACTCAAAAGTTTGTCAAGGTGTTTCTTGGTATTCTCATAGCTGGTATCGATCTCTGAAGCGATCTTTCTGACGTCGCGGGGAGCTTTCTCAAGGATCTTCAGAATCTTGAGGCGCTGACTGTTACTGAGGACCTCGAGGTATTCTGAGAGCTCATTGAGGTAATCTGACGTATCCTCAAGGATAACTGTCTGTATATCCTCACCCGCACCCTCACTCATTACAACCACCTGTATCTCCTCTCCACCCGACCACTCCTTTGCAATGGGCTTACGCCTGTATAAGAACGCGCCGACGGATGGAGAAGATCGAATTTTCCTCTTTAATTATTGCCCTGTAGATATTTCAACCCCAGGGGCCTCATGATAGGACAGGTGCGCGCAGTCCGGCTGTCAGTTGGAGGGTCACGTTCAGGAGTCCTCTTCACCAGAAAAGAACGCCCTCTTCACCCGTGCCCGAAATGTCTCTTCAGGTTGCGCTCCGATGATCCGATCGATGAGCTGGCCATGCCCAAAGAGCAGTACAGTTGGAATTGCGGATATGCCGAAGTGCCCGGCGATCTCAGGACTATCATCAGTGTTCACCTTCGCAAAGACGACTGATTCTCCAAACTCTCCTGATAGGCGTTCGATGATCGGCCCGATCGTCCTGCAGGGTCCACACCACTCAGCCCAGAAATCGACGACAAGGGCAGGGTACTTCTGGAGGGCACGGGAGAAGTCGCCCCCATGGAGGGATATTACCCCTGCAGTCCCTCTGATACGGGACCTCTCCTGCATCTCGTGCATCTTTTTCTCCCGGATCCGGGCCAGTTCCTCATCCATATGAGAGATCTCTTCCTTTGCATGCATCAAACCTCGGGTGGTCTCCCTACATTTGATCCAAACATTGGTTAACTATATCAACGACCATTGCGTATATTGTCCCCCAATAAAGCGAGGTGGGGTAGTCAGGATATCCCGACGGGCTCATAACCCGTAGATCGATGGTTCAAATCCATCCCTCGCTATGAAAAAGACTGATAATGAAGTCTTTTATCAATTCAATCGTTTCTCAACTCTCTTCATAGAAGCCAAGGCTCGTCTGAAATGTCGCGCCAACGAAGTCAACGGTCCTTTGGTCTGCAACCTCGTCAGGGATACGGATAGGGTAGCAGCCGGTGAGACATCCTGTACAGAGCCCCCCTTCCTCTATTCCTATCGCTGCGACCAGAGAGCGTAAGGTGATATGGTGCAGGGTGGTCGCAGTGATGCACTTCGCCACCTCCTCCTTGCAGCGGCTGCTCGCGATCAGCTCATCCCTTGTTGGCAGGTCCACCCCAAGGTAGCAGGGTGCGATGATCGGAGGAGAACCGATCCGAAGATGTACCTCCTTCGCTCCCGCGCCCCTGATCATCTCCACGATCCGACGTGATGTTGTCCCACGGACGATGCTGTCATCGATAAGGGCGATGGACCGACCCTTAATATGGTCACGGATAGGGTTGAGCTTGATCCTCACCGCACTTTCCCGCTGCCGCTGTGTTGGCATGATAAAAGTCCTCCCCATATAGCGGTTCTTCATGAGGCTCTCTATGAAAGGGATCCCCGCGCTCCTGGAGAAGCCGATTGCATAAGCAGTCCCTGAGTCAGGAACTGGACAGACGCAGTCGACTTCTATTGGCTCTTCCTGGTGGAGCATCTCCCCAATCCTCACCCGCACATCATACACGAGGGCACCGTCCATGACCGCATCAGCCCTTGCAAAGTAGATGTACTCAAAGATGCAGTGAGCACATCGGTTCGCGACCGCTATTTGGAGAGAGATAACTTCATCGGCCGTGATCTTCAAGAGCTCACCGGGACGCACGTCACGGAGATCAGTACCACCGAGAGCGTCAACAGCTACGCTTTCAGATGCAACGATATAACCACCAGGAGTCTTTCCTAAACAGAGGGGCTTGATCCCGAGGGGGTCACGGAAGGCATAGAGGTCCCCATCGATCAGGAGGATGACTGAGTAGGACCCGCGCAGCGCCCTCATCGCGAGGTTTACCGCGTCCTCTACTGAACCAGAACGGCAGAGCTCTCCGATCACCACCTTTGCAATGATCTCGGTGTCGGTGGAGGTGCAGAAGATCTGGCCGTCCTGCTCGAATGCTGCCCGCAGCGCAGATGTGTTGACGAGGTTGCCGTTATGCGCAATAGAAACGAGGTGGTCACGGAAACGGAAGGTGAAGGGCTGGATGTTCTCTGGTCTGTTCGCTCCGGTTGTGGGGTACCTGACGTGTCCAATCCCCACAGATCCTTTGAGGCCATGAAGGAGGTCAGTGTTAAAGACCTCAGCCACTAGGCCCTGACCCTTATGTGTGTTCAGGGTAGTCCCATCAAAAGTTGTTAACCCTGCGCTCTCCTGACCCCGGTGCTGAAGTGCGTAGAGCGCGTAAAAAATAGGAAACGAGACCCCGCCAGCATCCCTGATGCCAACGATCCCGCACATATTAGTTCGCTAGTGGGTTGGGATCTTAGGTCTCTTGTTCACCCACCGGTAGCTGCGGAGGCGTGCTGACCTTCCAAAGCCACATGAAGAACAGACTTTATGACGGCGATGGTATGATAGCCGACCGCACCGCCTGCAGGCGAGATGGTTCTTCCCCTGACGTTTCCCCATTGAGGGTGTACCTTTCGACATCGATTGTCACTCCTTAGCGGTATCTTCCCTTGAGGGCGAGATGTAGATGACGTTGTCACCCCTCACGATGAGGGTCCCAATGCCCCTGGTCGTCTCACCTTCTTTCTCCTCTGCTCTGTCGAGGACAAGGTTCATGTGGACGTCATACCCCTGGAGAACTCCACAGATCTCCCTCCCCCCTTTGAGCGAGACTATCACCGGCTGGCGGTTGAGAACCTGATCAAGAATATCCAGTGGTCTCTTGGTCATAAAAATCTCCAAATGGAACCCAGTAAGAGTATTCTACATGTGCGCGGACAGGGTAGATAAATGTGAGGGACTCCCTGACCCGCAGCACCTGATTCCGCATAACCCCTCAACGACGTGGTCACTACAGGGAAACGGTCTGGAGGTATCATGGATATTCATAGGAAGAGGGCAGATTATTCGTCCAAATGAAGCGGATCACGCTTAAAAAGCGACATACGCTCAGGAAAGACCTGGTCACAGACCTCGAAGAACGTCTCGCTGCAGAGATTGGGGATATTTCGCAATTCTTCTCAGGGGGCCCGGTTGAGGTGGTCGAGACCGACAGCGCACTCAGGGTCTTTATGGTTGGAAAGCAGCCACTCCTGATGATGTCCGAGGGATGGGTGTTTCCGACCCTCCGCGGGCTCCTCGCGCACCCTATCAGGGAGAGAAATATTGTGGTAGACCAGGGGGCAGTGAGCTACGTGGCTGGGGGGGCAGATGTGATGCGCCCCGGGATAGTATCGCTCACTGATGACGTGAAGAGAGGGTCACCAGTCCAGGTGACAGAGGTGCGGCATGGAAAACCTCTCGCAGTGGCCATCGCCCTTGCAGACACCGCGGATATCCGGGCGATGAAGGTGGGGAAGGCAGCAAAGACATTCCACCATGTGGGAGACCCCCTCTGGAGCCTTGAGATCTGACAAGATCTCGCCACACCTCCCTCAGAATTAAAAAAACGACAGGTCAGAGGAGATATCATTAAATAACTATCGATAGAGAATTTCCCATGGCCAAATTCCTGGACTCGCTCCTGCGGAAGAAGCAGCCCGCAACTGAAGAGGACTACATGGAACTCGAGCTCGAGTCCTACGAGGAGGGGGAAGAGCAAAAACCGGCGCTGTATGTGAAGATAGCGACAGTGAGTGACATTAAGGACAGCCCGCGTATCAAAGACGAGGTCTACTCGGGCAATATCGTAATTGTCGATATCAGCAGGTTGAAACTGGACAAAGTGATGTATGAGAGGGTGCTAAAAGACTTAAAAGAGGTCGCAAAGGACGTGAACGGAGACATCATAGGGCTGGGAGACCAGAAGTACGTCGTCGTCACCCCGATGTCAGTCAAGATCTCCCGCGATAAGATCGGCGGGGTCTGATG
Organism: Methanomicrobiales archaeon; assembly: GCA_026394765.1. GTDB lineage: Archaea > Halobacteriota > Methanomicrobia > Methanomicrobiales > Methanospirillaceae > JAPKXQ01. The sequence goes on along the minus strand of JAPKXQ010000067.1, from coordinate 25,552 downwards.
CAACGGGTGGTCCCTGCTCAGTGCCCGGTATGCTCAAATCCTATTGAGTTCGTATACCAGTCGTATACTATCCCCCACTTCTCCCCCATCCTTATCATCGCGACGCACTGCGAGAGCTGCGGTTACCGCTTCACTGATACGCAGGTGCTAGAATCCCCAGGCCCCTCGCGGTGGGAGCTTGCAGTATGCGGGCAAGACGACCTCAGCTCGAGGGTCGTGCGAGGAATGGAGGGCACGATCATTATCCCTGAACTCGGGGTCAGGATCGACCCCGGCCCTGCCTGTGAAGGGTTCATCTCGAATGTGGAGGGAGTGGTTGCAAGGGTCGAGGGGGTGGTTGCAGGGGTTATCGCCACCACTGATGGCCAGGAACGGGATGCAGCGATTGCTGTGCAGGGAACCCTCTCCAGGGCAAGGAGAGGCGAGGTTCCCTTCACCCTGATAATCAAGGACCCTTCAGGGAATAGTGCGATCCTCGCCGACCGCGCGAAGAGGACTGACTATGATCTTCCTTCAGCCATGCAGGAGGAGGAGATGGATGAGGGGACCAATTAAGCCTCAATTCAGAGTTCTGTTCCTTTAAGCCATAGCCCCGAAGACTCTGTCACCTCTCCAACGACGCGGGCGTCTTTTACAATCGATGTGACGCCATCCACAGCTTCCCGGGATACGATGAACGCATAGCCCATACCCATGTTGAAGGTGCGGTACATCTCAGCTTCGCTCACCCCCCCAGACTCCTGGACCCACTGGAACACGGACTGGGGTGGGAGTGGGTGTGAGAACGAGAAGCCGTACCTAGAGAGTCGCCTGAAGTTCTGGAGGCCCCCGCCAGTCACATGGCACATCCCATGGACCGGCACCGCCGCCGCGACGCTGAGGGCACTGGCATAGATCCTGGTCGGCCTCAGGAGTTCCTGCGCAACAGTCCCCCCACCAGGGAGCCGTTCGTCCCATGCATCGTACATCGCGACGACCTGGCGGGCGAGGGTGAGACCGTTACTGTGGACCCCGCTTGAGGGAACGCCGATGATAATATCTCCAGGCCTGATCTCTTCACCTGTCACAATCTTCTCCCGGTCCTGGACTCCAACCGCAGTGCCTGCGAGGTCGAGGCCGGTGACGAGACCTTTCAGTGTTGCAGTCTCGCCCCCCACAATGGAGATATCAGCGAGACGTGCACCTTCGTTCAAGCCGAATCCTATCTGCGTCATCTTTGCAAGGTCCAGCCGGTCAGTCGCGATATAGTCGACAAACGCGATCGGCTCGATGTTCATGACATAGAGGTCATTGACATTCATCGCGACACAGTCGATCCCAACCGTGGTCCAGTCACCGAGTCGGTCGGCCACGAGCATCTTGGTCCCGACACCGTCCACGGTCATGCCGAGGAGGAAGGGACCAAGATCGATCAAGCCGGCGTAGTGGCCAGGACCACCGCACATGGGAAATCTCCCGGTCCGCTTGTGAGTGAGCCCTGCCAGGAGAGCGCGCACAGCCTCTCCCTCAAGGTCTATGTCGACTCCCGCGTCCCGGTAGGTCACCTCACTCATGGCATTCCTCTGACAGGCGAAACTCATCATGGAGGATCCGCACTGTACGGGGCCCGTCTTCCTTTCTCACGACAAAGGAGATGTTCACCTCTGATGACCCCTGTGAGATCATTATCACATTGACCCCGCCGTTCCCAAGCGCAGTGAAGATACGGCCACCAGTTCCTACTGCACCTATCATGCCGGCCCCAACCACGGCGACTGCCGCGACATCACGGTTCGAGGTGACCTCCCGGACCAAGCCGCGGTGGACAAGATCCCGGAGCGCTTCAATGGCCACCTCTTCCTGGGAATCTTCGATTATTAATGATATATTGGCCTCAGATGAGCCCTGGGAGATCATCATCACATTCACCTCATGCTCAGCGAGGGCAGAGAATATCGCCCTGGCAACCCCCGGGCGGCCTATCATCTGGGCACCGTTGATATTTACCGCTGCGACCCGGTCGATGTACGTGATCGCCTTTACCACCCGCGACTCACATGTGACCTTCCTGATAATGGCAGTGCCCGGGTGCGCGGGGTTGAAGGTGTTCTTGACCCTGACAGGGAGGTTCTTTCTCATTGCAGGCTCGATTGAACGTGGGTGCATCACCTTGGCGCCAAAGAAGGAGAGCTCCATCACCTCCAGGTAGGAGATGGAGGGGATGACACGGGCATCACTTATGAGGCGGGGGTCTGAACTCATGATGCCGTCCACATCGGTCCAGATCCAGATCTCATCGGCATCAATCCCTGAACCCAGGATAGCGGCCGAATAGTCAGAGCCGCTCCTCCCAAGCGTCGTCACAGTCCCCCCACCCGTACATCCCATAAATCCCATGATAACCGGGACCGTTTTGCCGAGTAGGGGGACCAGCCTGCTCCTGATCCTCGCTTCCCCTGCCGGAAGGGCCATTGCCTCGCCATGCTGCTCTGTGGTAACGATCCCTGCCTCGCATCCGTCGAGAACAAGGGCAGGGACCTTCGCCTGCTTCATTGCTGTGCAGACCACGAGGGCATTGAGCCGCTCTCCGAATGTGATGATGTAGTCCCTCGATCGTGGGGTGAGTTCACGCAATTGGTGCACTGCATGGAGTATACCGGCCAGATCGACAAGAATCGACTCCACCGCAGTCCGTACCTCGTCGATATGGTCTGGGGCTGCACCCTCGATGGCACGCATGTGGCGGAGCCTGAGCGACTCGATGAACGGCCCGATGCACTCAGTCCCCTGGCACTCCATCACCTCGTCTGCGATCGCGATTAGCTGGTCTGTAACACCCCGCTGGGCCGATACCACAAGGGCGATTTCATCCCCTTTTGCGATATGCTCTGATACGATCTCAACAACACGCCGCACTGATCCTGCATCGGCGACAGAAGTGCCCCCGAATTTCATAAGTAGCCTCATTTTAGCCCCCTCACCTCGTACCAAGCTCTTTATGGTAGTATAAGGCCCATCCCAATAAGAAGATGCGGTCTTTTGACGTGAGTGACTGCCACGTCCTTGTAATTGGAAGTGGCGGAGCCGGGGTCAGGGCTGCCATCGAGGCCTCACCCCATGGAGAGACGGTCCTCCTCTCAAAGACCCTCACTGGAAAGGGCGGGTGTACCACGATGGCAGAGGGCGGTTACAATGCGGTGCTGCGCGCTCAAGACTCAAGTACGTGCCACTTTGAAGACACCATGAAGGGCGGAGCCTTCTTAAATGACCCTGCGCTTGTCAGCGCTCTGGTCGATGAGGCTCCTGCACGGGTATCTGACCTCCTGCGCTGGGGGGCGGTATTTGATGTGAATGACAGTGCCGAGGTAGCTCAGCGTCCCTTTGGTGGGCAGCGGTTTCCAAGGACCTGTTATGCAGGGGACCGGACCGGGCATGAGATGATAAGGACCCTCACTGAGCACCTCGCCACCACCAATGTGAACGTGGTCGAGGAAGTAGCTGCTATCTCACTCCTTTCTGGAAATGGGCGCGTATGTGGTGCCGCAGGCCTCGACCAAAAAGGGGAGTTGCGACTCTTTTCTGCTGATGCGACAGTCCTTGCAACCGGCGGGGGTACTCGGGTGTACGACGTCTCCACCAACTCTTCAAGCGGGACTGGTGATGGGTACGCAATGGCCTACGAGGCTGGGGCCACTCTGATCGATATGGAGCAGGTGCAGTTCCATCCGACCGGGGCGGTGTACCCCTATGACGCACGCGGAAGGCTCGTCACCGAAGCCGTAAGGGGCGAAGGGGGTGTCTTGAGGAATGGCGCAGGAGAGCGGTTCATGGCACGGTATGATCCTGACCGGATGGAGCTCTCGACCAGGGACGTGGTCGCACGGGCGATTGCGACTGAGGTCCAAGAAGGGCGGGGGACTCCCCGTGGCGGGGTATGGCTCGATGTCACCCACCTCCCACCCGAAGTCATTGAAGCGCGGCTTCCGGTGATGCTTGAGCAGTTCCTCAAGTTCGGGGTAGACATCAGGAGTGAACCTATGGAAGTCGCCCCTACCGCGCACCACCTCATGGGGGGGGTGCAGATCTCACCCTCGGCAGCAACCTGCCTCCCTGGCCTCTTCGCCTGTGGAGAGGTGGCCGGAGGGGTCCATGGTGCGAACCGTCTCGGGGGCAATGCCCTTGCTGATACCCAGGTCTTTGGACGACGGGCAGGAGACTCGGCAGGGCGATCAGAGAAGAGAGTGGTTCAGATCGACCGAGCCCAGGTCGAGGTGATTGAGACGCGGCTCAACCGGCTGTACGAGGGGGAGTGTGACCCTGCGAATGTCCGCAGAACCCTTCAACAGGCGATGTGGCACAATGTGGGGATATTCAGGACCGAAGAGGGACTGAAATTGGCGCTTGCCGAGGTCTGTTCTCTCAGTAACCTCCAGCTCAAAGCCAGAACGGCGCTACAACTCGCTGAATGCAGGACTGTGCAGAATATGTGCACCACTGCGTCCCTGATCGTGCGGGCAGCCCTTTTGCGGCCTGAATCACGGGGGGCCCACGTACGGCGGGACATCACCCAGAATTGGGACGCAACATCCTCACCTTACGGACATACCTTCATCTCAACTGCCAGAGAGGGGATCGATGTCAGGGGGTCTGCCACGTGAAGACTATTATAGCAAAGGTCTCCAGGTTCGACCCCGGGAGAGATGAAGCACCTCACCTTCACGACTACACTGTGGAGGTGTATGAAGGGGCGAGGGTCCTCCATGTCCTCCATGCGATCCACGACACGATCGATCCCTCAATTTCATACCGCTACTGCTGCGGGTCAGGGCAGTGCGGGAGCTGCGCGGTCAGGGTGGACGGTGAACCGGTCCTCGCATGCATGGAGGAGGCACGGGACGGTATGACAGTCCAGCCCCTCGACCTGCCGGTGGTAAGGGACTTGACCACCGATCTCGCACCCACCCTGCGTTCAGTCCCATTCCTCGCACCAAGGGGGGACGCGATCGTTTTACCCTGCGAAGTCGTCGAAGAGATCAAGCCACTGCGCAGCTGTATCGAGTGCCTCGCATGTGTCTCGGTATGCCCGGCAATGAAGGTGACCTCATTTACAGGGCCGACTGCGATGCGCCAGGAGATGCGCCTCACATTAGATCCCCGTGACACCCGTGACCGGATCGAGGAGGCCGTCGCAGCAGGGCTCTTCACCTGCACAAGTTGCCAGGCGTGCTGGAAAGCCTGCCCTAAGGAGATCGCAATCCCAGGTAAAGCGATCGAGCGGCTCCGTGCCTACGCATCAACGCGCGGGTTCACCCTGCCCCGCCACCGTGAGGTAGCAGCCCTCATACGGGAGACGGGCAGGAGTGTTACACGGACCGCTCCGGGCTTTCTCGAAGAGGTCCCCATCGATAACCCGCCCAAGATCAGGGAGCGGGGTGTGGTAGGGTTCTTCGTGGGGTGCATGTACAACCTCCGCCTCCCAGCGGCGGCCCGGGACGCCATGGAGGTCCTCTCAAGGAACGGGATCAGGGTGGTCATCCCACCAACACAGGTCTGCTGCGGCTCACCCCTGATAAGGACAGGACAGACCGAGTTTCTCGCGACACTCAAAGAGAGGAACATCGATGCATTTGTCACCCGCGGGATATCTCGCGTGATGACGATGTGTGCCGGCTGCGGGACCACACTGAAAAACGACTACTCGACCCCGTTTGAGGTATTAGACATCAACGAGGTCCTCACCGAACATGATATCGAGCCCCCAGCCCATCTTTTCCTCCGCGTCACCTATCACGACCCCTGCCACCTGCTTAGGGGCCAGGGGATCAGGAACCAGCCAAGGGCCCTCATCACCCAGGTCGCCGACCTGGTGGAGATACCAGCGATCTGCTGCGGGTCAGGAGGCGGTGTGAAATCAGGCAACCCTGACGAGGCAGCCGCACTCGGGTCCCGCCGGGGCGAGGCGATCGCCGCCTCTGGTGCAGAAGCAGTCATATCGTCCTGCCCGTTCTGCGAGTTCCATATCAGCGGGCATACGGACCGACCGGTGGAGAACATCGCGTCCCTCCTCCTAAAAGGGTACCGGACGGCAGACGAGAGGAAGGGCGGGAGATAGCGCGCTAAATTCAGCCTACCCCAGATAGAGTGAGGACCACCCCGACCGGGAACGGGACGGTGAGGTTGTCATCTACTGGTGAAAAGGCCTCTACGACGGCTGCAAGGGCTGACGCGACGATTGCAGTAGCAGGTGGTGCAAAGAGGAGGAGGACTGCAGTTCCGCATGCAAACCCTGCAAACGCCCCTTCCAGGGACTTTCCCGAGGAGAGGCGGTGACGGCCGAAACGGCGGCCTGCCAGAGTGCACGCCCCGTCGAGGACTGCTAAAGTGGCAACTGCCCCAACCGCCGCGTGCAAAGGAAAGATGAGCGTACAGGCAAGGGCTGACGCGATGAAGAGCACCGCACCCTTCCCTGCCGGGACATCCTTACGCTCAAGTACTCCTACGAGGGCTGATATCCCGGGGAGGTACACGCCCCGTGTGAGGGCGTCCTGAAGTGCAAGACCGACGATAAGAGCTGCCGCGAGGACTATTGCGGCAAGGTACGAGCCAGTAACCTGGACCATAAGCGCGATGGCGAGTCCAAAGACGAGGTGTACGATTTTTCTTATGGTCTCGTGCTTAGCCTCGACCGGACCCCGCTCAAGAGGGGGCGGAAAAACCCCAGGGGCCCGGATCATGACCGGTATAGGGGTTTACTGTCGGTATTTCCGCTTATGATCGCATAGGGGAGATCACAGAACCCGTCGCCATTCAGGTCAGGAGTCACCTGAGAGAAGCCCCGACCGTCTGGCTGGGCCCAGTAGTTGCCCCCGATCGAAGGACCCCCCACAATATTGGTCCCAGACCTGGGGGATACACTCCATGCATTCGAGCGCAGAGGCATGCAAAAACCGGCATTGATATCGTTATCGAAGAAGTTGTTGTAGATGGTATTCCCAGTCGATCCCTGGACCCTGATACCGACTGGGTTGTTGATCACGGTATTTTCCGAAATGACGTTACTGTCACTTCCGGTCTGAACATTCAAAGCCCAGTACCCTGTCTTTTTCACTGTGTTTTTGGTGATGCGATTCTCCCTGCTCCTGGTGAGGCGAATTCCATATAGTGTGCTGCTCTCGATGAGGCAGTCTTCAATGCGCCCATTACGGACCGTATCATAGGCTATCCCGTACTGCCAGGAGACTACGGACAGGTCCCGGATCGTGACATTGCTGAGTGCAGACCCATGTGCCCATACCCCGTAACTCTCACGTCTCCCAACGCCGGTGACACTGTGACCATTGCCGTCGATGACAACATTCGAAGAGCGGATATCGATCCCGATAAGCCCTGAAGTGGCCTTGATGTCCTGGGTGAGGGTGTAGACCCCGGGCTTCCGGATAGTTAAAGGGCCGCCCGCTCCTGCCGCGACTGGAGATGCCGTGACCACAATGAGGGTGAAAAGGAGGAAAAGAACGATACTTTTCCTGGGGGTGGGGATTTGCATACCTGATGAGTGGGCTGTACTTACGCATCAAGGTGCAGGAGGGGCGGTACCCTTACCTGTACGAGATATTCCTGACACAGCAGGCACACACTACGCTGGAGCATACTATGGCCAGAAGACTTCCCCCCGGTCTACACGGCATTGCTGTGAAAGGGCGCCCTCATCCCTGCATCATAAGATACTCGTAGACCTCGAGGGCTGCTTTTGCACCCTCACCCGCTGCGATTACGATCTGTTTACCCTTTACTGAGGTGATGTCACCTGCCGCAAAGATTCCAGGGGTGCTGGCATGGCAGTTGATGTCAATAGTGACCTCACGTTTTTCGTTCAGGGCTACAAGGCCATCCAGGATGCCGGTGTTGGGCTCCCACCCGACCTCGGCAAAGACACCCTCCACTGCGAACTGCTCCCTCTTTCCAGCAGTAGGGTCTTTTATCACAACCCCGGAGAGGATGTTGTCCCCCACAAGGTCCGTGAGCACCCATCCAATGTGGGTGATAATATTTTTCTTCTCATCGACCTGCTTCCTGTAGACCTCGTCTCCTTTCACCGCACTCCGCACAACAAGGTGGACCTCACGCGCAATCCCGCTCATCTCAATCGCAGTCTGGAGGGCCGAGTTCCCACCCCCGATGACTGCAACGGTCTTGTCCCTGAATAGGGGGCCATCACAGGTTGAGCATACCGAGAGGCCCCTTCCAAGGAACTTCTCTTCACCGGTGACACCGAGCTTTCTCGGCCGCTTACCCTGAGCAAGGATGACTGCGCGGGCATGAAACGCCCTGCCACCCGATGTCGTCGCGAGGAAGTCCCCGTTACCTGCGACAAGGGACGTGATGCGGTCCAGTTCCAGGTGGACCGTCTCATGCGACCGCACCTGCTCCTCAAACTTTTTCATCAGCTCCTCCCCACTCACCATGCGATAGCCCATATAGTTCTCGATCGCCCAGCTCTCAAGTGCCTGGCCTCCAATTTGTTCGGTGACGACAGCAGTACGAAGGCTTTTTCGGGCACAGTATACCGCCGCGGTGAGCCCGGCAGGACCGGCCCCCACGATAAGAACATCATATATCTCTCCATCAGCACCGTCTCCAAAGAGCTCCTGGAGTCTTGGAGCGTCAAAGCCGACGATAACCTCTTTATCGACGGTTATGAGAGGAACGCCGTACTGGCCCGAGATCTTTACTACCTGCTCGGCAGCATCGCGGTCGAGGCCTACGTCAATGTCGCGGTAATGAACTCCCATCCGGTCAAGGAGAGCCTTGGCCATCCGGCAGTAGGGGCAGTTCTTGGTGGAGTACACTGTGACTTCCGGCATAATTCGAGGTTCCTGCAGAGTTAGATAAAGCTGCTGCAAGGGACTTATGCTGCAACCGCACGGATGGAGAAGAGAGGGGGGGGTCAGGCAAAGGTGGGAGTACTCATCGGACCCGGATACGGGTTTTTTACGACCGCACTACGGGCGTTGAGCCTCCCTTCAGTCTTCAGTTTCCCGTTGAGGGCCCTGACCTGGTCCACAGACATAAGGACCTGCGTTATCACCTGGTCGTACTGCAGCGTGGGGTACCTGGAGAGGACAAGGGCGGCGGCCCCGGATGCATAGGGGACTGCAACTGAGGTCCCTGACCCCCATGCATAAGTTCCACCCCGGGTAGTGCTGATGACCTCAACACCCGGTGCACCGATGTCGATGGTCTTCCTGCCATAATTGGAGAAGGTTGCAAGAGAGTCACTCGGATCGGTGGCCGCAACCGCGAGTATGTTGCTGCTTGAAAAGCCTGAAGGGTAGTGGGGAACGACATCGGTATTCACCCCTTCATTCCCGGCAGAACAGACGACGACTGCCTGGGTGGCCCCGATGACGTCCTGTAACGCCCGGCTAAAAGACTTGGTACCCCAGGAGCAGCTGATCACCCGCGCTCCCATCCGGTCGGCATAGTGAAACGAACGGATGAGGGTGCTGATAGCAGCAGTCCCGTCGGCATCAAAGGCCTTTATAGGGAGTATAGTGCCCCTCCAGACCATCCCGGCGATTCCAATCCCGTTGTTGCCCCTAGCCCCCAGGATGCCTGCACAGAACGTGCCATGGCCATGCTCATCATAGGGGTCGTTATCATCTCCTGAAAAGTTCCATCCGCGCCAGTCGTCCACCAGGCCGTTCTGATCGTCATCGACTCCATTGCTCCTCTTGTCCCTGCCACGGAGGTCGCGCCCGCACTCACCTGGGTTTGTCCAGAGGCTTCCTTTGAGGTCAGGGTGGAGGTAATCGACTCCGGTATCGATGACTGCTACTTTAACCCCGCTCCTCCCGGTGGTGAGGCTCCATGCCCCGGGCGCACTGACCCGCCTAGCCCCCCACTGGTCTGACTTGAAGCGGGGGTCGTTGGGGACCAGGTCGAGGGTGACGCGGGAGTCTGGTTCTGCATATGCGACACATGAGATCCGGGTGTAGCGGGAGATGGCATCTTCTGGACTGACCCCTGCAGGGAGACGGACCACCTGGACGGCACTGTCCGAAGAGAGGGAGATCTCGTCCACAACAAAAGATCCAATGCTCGTATGGAGCGCGGAGAGGTCATTACAGGCCCCTGGCGTGCCTCCCGATGCATTGCACCAGTAATTCAGGAGGAGAGTTTCGCCCCCCAGGTCATCAGGTCCTGCACTCACTGAACCGGCAATGAGCATACAGAGCACAAACAGCAGGAAAGGAGAGGCCCGGGCGACGGGCTTTGATCCAATAACCCTCAATAATGTCTTCATCAGAATATCCTCAAATTTAAACAACCCCCGCACCCTCTGGCCGGGGTGGTAGCCGCAGGGCGCCATGGAGGGGTAAGAGCCCCCCACACGGCCCATCTATGCCTATCCTTTACACGATCTCTTTGAAGATCTTCTTTGCGACATTACAGATAGGGCAGCGGTCAGGAGGGTCACCAAGGAAGATGTTGCCGCAGACAGGGCAGAGTAGCACCTTCTTTGCCGCGACGTCCACTCCCTTCTCGATGACTGCGAGCGCGTCACGGTAGAGGTTTGCATGTACCTCTTCAGCCTTCATCGCGTACGTAAACGCGATACCTGCGTCGCTCTGCTTCTCATCCGCGGCCTCTTTTACAAAGGCCGGGTACATCTCGGTGTATTCGTGAGTCTCACCTGCAACCGAGGCATTAAGGTTCGTCTTAGTGGTACCAATCGCACCCATCACCTTGAGAAGGCGCTTGGCATGGATAGCTTCAGCCTCAGACGCTGCGCGGAAGATCCTCGCAACCGTCTTATACCCCTCTTCATCTGCCTTTTCTGCGAAAGCTGCATACTTCCGGTTTGCCTCAGATTCTCCTGAATAGGCTGCTTTTGTGTTTTCTGTCGTTGCCATACGTGTACGTTGCGTTTTTTTTACCCATAACCATATTGTTCCTGTGCCCCTGCCTGACCGCGACGATTATGCCCCCGGGGTGTGCACAAATCCCCAGGGATAAGCAACCGATCATGGTGACAAGGAAGAGGATGAAAGAGATCCCGGCTATCGACCGGCCCAGGGAGAAGCTTCTCGCGCGGGGAGCTGGTACACTGACCGATCAGGAACTCGTGGCTGCCATTATTGGGAAGGGGGTCAAAGGACGCGATGTGGTAACTATCGCCGAAGACGTTGTGGCATTCCTCACAAGGAGGCCTGGAGAGTTGGATACCACTGCGCTCGCTGCAGTGGCTGGGATGGGGAAGGTGAAGGCAGTTCAGATCGTAGCCGGATTTGAACTCGCCCGCCGGTTTCTCAGACGTGATACCCACAAGCGGGTGACGACCCCAGAAGATGTCCTGGCACTGGTCTCTTTTCTGCAGGATCGCCCCCAGGAGCACTTCATCTGCATCTCACTTAACGGGGCCGGGGAGGTTATCGGACAGCGAACAGTCACCATCGGTCTCCTGAACCACAGCCTGGTCCACCCGCGTGAGGTCTTTGCCGATGCCATCACAGACCGGGCTGCATCCATAATCTGTGTCCACAACCACCCTTCAGGCAGCCTGGAGCCGAGCCGCGAGGACATATCAGTCACCCACCAGTTGCGGGACGCAGGAGAGATCCTTGGAATCCGCCTCCTGGACCATATCATCATCGCAGGAGGCCGCTTCTGCAGCCTCAAAGAGCGGGGACTCCTCAATTGAGACCTAATTTAACAGCATGAGCCGGATCACATGCAAGAAAAAGGAGGTGGTCCAACCCGGGCCATCACTTATAGACGAGGATGTAGCGGTCCTTCACCGCAGAAGAGCTCCCCCCTGCATTCGACGCGATGAGCGCCACGCGGTAGGCACCGGGTTTTGTATACATGTGGGTAGGGTTAGGACGGATGGACGTCGTCCCATCACCAAATGTCCAGCTCCATGAGGTGGGGTCATTCAAGGACAGGTCCTTGAACTGAAAGAGGGTAGACCCTGCATAACCCTTATTTGAATTTTTCAATGTGAAGTCAGCGATCGGAGCGCGAGGGATCACAGTGATGTAAGCCACCTTTGATTCAGTAGCAGGAGCGCAGAACGGACATGGGCTGCAGCATGACCCTGCGGTGAGGTTGACTGTGTAGACCCCCGCAGTATAGTAGGTATGGACAGGGTTTCTCAAATTTGATTTCGAACCGTCCCCAAATTCCCATAACCACCCTTTTGGTCTGTTCGTAGAGAGGTCGGTGAATCCGACGGTGAGAGGTACAACACCTTTCACCTTGGATGCGGTGAAATCCACCCCATGGTCCTCGGGAGAGACAGAGGCGGCCTGGGCGAAGGGCGCCATGACAAAGAGCAGAAGAATCCCTGCAGTCACGGCCCATATCCCAGCCAAGCCCCATTCACGCTTCATTCGTCCGGACTGGATCTTCATATCGATCGTCTTCTACTCATCTTCTCACCCGATAATTCTTCCTCACTGATCTTGCCGGGTCAGAAGTGCCTGGGAGTTGATAGAGAGGACGAGGTCCCTGCCTTTTGCATGTGCCGCACTCAGGAGGTCGGGTCTTATCCTGATGTCCTGGATCCTGTCCATCCCACTCACTAGGAGCTCATCGTGGTACTGCACATCGATGATGTCGAAGAATGCCTCTACCGAGGTCTTTGCCCCGGCAAAGATATGCTCGCCATCCATCCCGCAGATGCTGATGAATACGCCTCTCCTCCTGTTCCTCCTGGCAGCAGGTACCAGGGACACCTTCCTCATGTACTTTGCCATGAAAAAGACCTGGAACCTGTCCATGAAGGACTTAAGCTTCCCCGGAATGCCCATCGTCATGATAGGAGTGGCAATTATCACCCCGTCCAGGTCCGCTACGCTACGGTACATCGGTCTGACCGCGTCCTCAATCCAGCAGGTATCGTTGTCTCTGCAGTACATGATCTCCTCGCATGCCGAGAACTCGAGGGTCGGGACGTCGACCCGTTCTACCTCGCCCCCGGCCTCTCTCACACCAGCGAGCGCTGACGCGAGGAGCCGTGCAGTGTTCCCATCAGACAGGGGACTTCCGAGGAGTCCCAAGACCCGGACTGGCTCGTTCACGAACTAGCCAATCGCCTCTTCGACCCTAAAAGATTTCCGAATGCACAAAGTGACATGGGTCTTAAAGTTCATTTCACCTTCCAGGAATCTGATTTTGCAGCGACAGGAGATCACAAACGATATATAAGATTCACGGCAATACAAGGGGATGGTGATGCTTTTGGACGAAAAGAAGACCGTAATGGCCGGATCCAAGGTCGGTCCCGGAAAGTATGTCTGCATCGACTGTGGTAGTGAGATAGGTCTCGATGCAGTCGAACAGGACCTCCGGAAGTGCCCCCAGTGCGCCTGTGAAGAGTACCAGTGCATGCCGATGACGCATGTCAGACCCGATGTGAAGACCCCCGCCGATGCGGTGAACCCACCAAAACGCGGGAAGAGTAACCAGTAGCCCAGGTCAGAAGGGGTATAGTCAGGCCTTGTGTGGTAGTCCCCTGATAGGTAGGGGACACGATCATACCCTCATTTTACTAAAAAAATTTGGTCCTTGACAAGGCCTGAATAGACTTCACTTCCCCCACCGCTGCATATAAATTAGGGCTGGTGCAGTATACTCCCATAGCATGATTCTGGAACGGAGGTGAACATTCGAGATGGTGAATGTGTCAAAGGCAGGGCAGGTCTTTATCTGTGAGATCTGCGGAAACGTCGTTACCGTGAACGAAGTTGGTGGCGGAGAACTCGTCTGCTGCGGTGAGCCAATGCAGGTCAGGAAGTGAATGGAATGGAACGCGACCTAGAAGATCTTGAATCGATGATCGGGAAGGTCCCGAAGTTCTTTCGTGAGCTTGCCAGGAACGACCCTGAGATGTACTCCATGGTCATGAAGCTGGAGTCGCATATCTGGGGCGATGGTGCACTCTCGAAGAAGACCAAGAAACTGATAGCAATTGCGATAGCCGCATCACTCCGTGACCAGCACGCGGTCAGTGCCCAAATTGCGGGAGCCGCAGCGCTTGGTGTCAGGAGAGAAGAGGTTGAGGAAGCGCTCCGCGTGGCGTTCCTCCTTGCGGGGATGCCCGCATATGTGTACGGAAAGGCACAGCTCGATGAGATCATGACGGATGCATGAATGGAGTGAGATTTTATGTGTGGTGAGTACAACTGCGTGACACTCCCTGTGATAGGGGATCCAGCACCTGATTTTGAGGTTGAAACGACCCATGGGCCGATAAAACTCTCTGAATTCCGCGGGAAGTGGGTGGTGATGTTCTCCCACCCGGCAGACTTCACCCCGGTCTGCACCACAGAGTTCATCGCATTCTCCCAGGTCGCAGAGGAGTTAAAATCTCTCAATGTCCAGCTCCTCGGGCTCTCGATAGACAGCGTACACTCCCACCTCGCGTGGGTGAGAAACCTCAAAGAGAAGATGGGGGTAGATGTCCCCTTCCCGATCATTGCCGACCTCTCGATGGAGGTCGCAAAGAAGTACGGGATGATTCACCCTGGCCAGAGCTCAACTGCGACGATCAGGACGGTCTTTTTTATCGATGACAAGGGGGTCATGAGGGCAATGATCTACTACCCGCTCACGAACGGGCGCTACATCCCTGAGATCATCAGGCTTGTCAAGGCCCTCCAGACCACTGACAAGCATGGCGTAGCAACGCCAGCAAACTGGCAGCCAGGAGAGAAAGTGGTGGTACCGGCCCCAAAGACCCAGGCGGGTATGGAGAAGCGCCTCACCGAAGGGTACGAGTGCAAGGAATGGTACCTCTGCTTCAAAAAGATCTGAACTCTCCCACAACGCCCTTCCTCTTTTTTATATCACCACATGCAAAACGTTCATCAATGCCGATCCGTGTCCTTGCAATCGCCGGAAGCCCCAGGCGGCATGGGAACTCCGAGACCCTACTCGACTGGGTGATCAGCGCGATGGCTGATTCTCCAGACGTGGTAGTCGAGAAGATAGCACTCACCGAGGCGGATGTGAACCCCTGCCGGGGGTGTAACGCCTGTGAGAAGCTGAACCGATGCGTCCAGAGGGACGGGATGGACACCCTGCATGATAAGCTGATCGAGGCCGACTGCATAGTGCTCGCTGCCCCGATCTTCTGCATGGGGATATGCGCCCAGGCAAAGGCCCTCATCGATCGGGCACAGGTCTTTCGGTCCAGAAAGTATGTCTTACACCTCCCAATTGTCCCCCCAGAGCGAAAAGGAAAACGTTTAGGCGTCTTTCTCTCAACCGCAGGCCAGAACTGGGACTATGTCTTTGACGCTGCGGTCCCGTCAGTGAAGTGCTTTTTCCATGTGATCGATGTGGCTGACCGCGACCTCTTCTATCTCATGAAAAACGGAGTCGACGAGGCGGGTGCAATCAGAAGACACCCGAATGCAAAAGCAGATGCAGATGCCCTTGGAATACAGTTGGTCGACGAATTAAAGGCCCGTCTCGGGAGGTAGAGCCTGTTGCGTATCACGGTCCTGGGGATAGCGGGGAGCCCGCGCCGGCATGGGAACACCGAGACCCTCCTGGACGCATTCCTTACAGGAGCGGGCGATGCCGGGGCACTGGTGGAGAAGGTGGCCTTAAAAGACCTCGCCTACGTCCCCTGCCGGGGGTGCAATGCATGCCACCGGGACGGGGTCTGTATCCTTGGGGACGATGCGCCACCGCTCCTCGCAAGAGCCATGGAATCGGACTGCCTCGCGGTTGCCTCCCCCATCTACAGCATGGGGATCACTGCAGAGCTGAAAGGGTTGATCGACCGGGCGCAGTACCTCTGGGCAAGGCAGTTCGTCATAAAGAACCTGAAGTTTCCTCCCGGCCATACGACCCGGCATAAAGGAGTCTTTCTCTCCACTGCAGGGCTCCCTGGGAACCATGTCTTTGATGCGGCATTTCCCGTGATAACAGCGCTCTTCCATGACCTGGGATTTGAGTACTACGACAATGTCCTAGCGAACGGTATGGACCAGTATGGGGGTGTCAGATCCCACCCGACTGCAATCCACAATGCGAAGATGAAGGGCGGGGCGGTGGTCAGGGTCCTTAGTACCCAACTGGCATCCCCCAGCGAGCCCTCTTAAAGACCTGGCACGAGGGCTGACACAGGATCTTTTTTGCTAGAGCCCTGGTCTGCACCATCCCGGGAGACGGGGTGCCCCACATTGGGCACCCTGCCCATGACCGTAATATTACATGAAGAACCTGGTGAGAGATAGGTAAACGAGGATAAAAGAAGCGGCAATGAGTGCAACAAAGATCGCAGGGTTCCAGGCGAGGACCTTTCTCCCGTCCAGGACACTTACAGGGAGCATATTGAATGCGGCCAACATCGCGTTCACCTGGAGCCCAATCGTCCCCAAGAGAAGGAGCACATTCTCTTTTGCAACCAGGAGCAGTACTACAAACGGGATGCAAAGGAGGAGGTTTGTGACTGGACCCGCAGCTGATATCTTCCCATTCTCAGACCGGCTCACCGCACTCCCATAGATGAGGGTAGCCCCCGGGGCTGCAAAGACCACTCCTACCAGGCCTGCAAGGAGGACTGCAAAGAGGAGCATGAGGTTGTCCTTCCGAAACTCTGCCCAGTACCCAAACCGCATCGCAGTGAACTTGTGTGCCATCTCGTGGGCCACGAAACCAATTCCCACCGTCACTGCCGCAATGGCAAAGAAGATCAGGAAGGTCGGGACATCCACCTTGCCAACGAGCTCCTCTCTGACAAAGACCAGCGTGAACGCGAACGAGATCGCGAGCCACGCAATGAAGAGGTCGAGACGCTCCCTCCGACTTATACGCTCCCACATAGTAATCGCTTAACTCAACTCAGGTGCGCTCCGGGCGGTTACTATGGTTTGCCCGACTGACCCATCAGGTATATCCATCCCGCCCGGAGGTACTGTAGTGTATGCAAATTGACGCGCTGCGGGATGAGGTCAGCCGGATAGACCGGGATATAATTGGGCTCATTGCAAAGAGACAGCTCCTGGCCGGTCAGATCGCGCGGGTGAAGGTGAACGAAGGCATCCCGATCCATGACCACGCGCGGGTGCACGAGGTCCTCGAGTACGTATTCGACACTGCAGTCGAAGAGAAGATCGACCCGGTCGCGGTCCAGAAGGTCTTTGAAGTCCTGATCGCGATGAGTGAGGAGCGGCAACGGGAGTGTACCGGGGACGGCAACCTCCCCTGATATCGCGGGATGTGCCCCGGGGGGGCACCCCCAACCCTATTATCAATCCCCTTATAACAGGGTCACGAGCATGAAGACCCCAAGACCTATCATGACAAGGCCCATGAGGACCCGGACCGCGCGGCGGTGGGACGTGCGCCAGGTCTCCATCTTCTCTACCGGTACCCCAAATACGACCAGGAGGAGGATGACGATAAGAGGTAAAATGAAGATCGCATTGTAGAGGAGGAGAAGCGGGAGGCCTGCAAGGAGCGTGGTCCTGCTGGAGAGGAGCGAGATGATGGCAAGATAGATCCCGCCCGTGCAGGGAAGTTCAAATATCCCCACCAGCACCCCAAGGATAAATCCGGCAGGAAGAGTCGCCCGCCTGACATACCCCTCGATCTGCTCCTTCCGGCCCGAAGGTATGGAGAGGAGGGGCCCATCTCCCCCAGAAAATGCGTCCCTGATCGAGAGGGCCCCGGCAAGGAACGCGATGCATATCGCCACCACTGCGAGGATGCGGGAGACGCCCCCAATCTGGATCACGGTAAAGAGCCCGATACCTGAAAAGAAGTAGAAGAGGAAGACAGCAAGGATGTAGGCGGACCCCACCGCAAGCGCCCGTGCCCGTGTCCCAGCCACCGCGAGGGAGAGTAAGAGGAAGACGAGAACTGCAAAGGCACAGGGGTTGATCCCGTCAATGAGAGCGGCAGTGATGATGACAGGAACCGTGATGTCCGCATACGTTGTGGACCCCGCAACTGGTCCTGTGACCTGAGGCGGTGACCACGACGCGTTCCCCTGCAACTCTTCGACTACCCCTGAAAGCCGGCTCTCTATCGCCTCATAGCCCACAAGCGGCCCACTACCGGTGAAGATAGTTGGGACCGGCGAGTGGGGCACCCCGTAGCGCGTGGAAAACTCCTGGAAGAGTAAGCGGTTTGTCTCGTTGTCAAAGAGGTCGTAGGCATCTATGGTAACTTCCGGGTGAGCATCTGTAAAGCCACTCAGGAAGGTGAGCGCACGCTGACAGTCGCTGCAATGCTGATTGTAAAATAAGACGAGGGTGACACGGTCTTGAGGGACGTCAGCGTACCCTATGCTGATAAAAGAGAGGAGTATGAGCGCGGCGAGTGCAGCACACGCCGCCACGTCGGGTTTCCCGTCTCCTTTCATGCCTGGACGACCATGGTGCCAACACCTTCGTCAGTGAAGAGTTCGAGGAGTAGGTTATGGCCCTCGTTGCCATTGATGATATGGCCGCTCTCAACCCCGCGCCGCACCGCATCTGTGATTGAAGTAACTTTCGGGATCATTCCTTCAGATATGACGCCTGCCGCCATCATGGCGTCTGCTTCCGGCAGAGTGAGGCGACGATAGACCTTCGTCCTTTGTGCGTCCATAACCCCGTCCACATCGGTCATGCTGATCAACTTCTGCGCCCCGAGTGCGATGGCGATCTCACCCGCAGCGGTGTCAGCATTGATATTGAGGCTTTTTCCTCCCCGGTCGATCGCGATCGGTGAGATGACCGGGATATACCCCCGCTCGAGAAGGGTGGTCAGGACACTGGGGTCGACCGCCTCGATCTCCCCCACATGACCGAGGTCGACCTCGTGGACCACGTCGCCGACCATGATCCTCTTAGGGTCCATCCTCCTTGCAAGGATGAGGCTTCCGTCATTGCCCGAGAGACCGACGCCCCGAGCTCCGCACTTCGCGATTAAAGAGACGATACTGGTACTTATCTTGCCGACCAGGACCATGAGCGCGACCTCTAGGGTGTCAGTATCGGTCACCCGAAGACCACTGACGAACTTCGGTTCCTTGCCAAATGCCTTCATCTTCGCAGTGATCTCAGGACCCCCGCCATGAACGAGGAGGGTCTTGATGCCCACGAGCTGGAGGAGGACTACGTCCCGGATGGCGTCTTCCAAAATGGCCTGGTCGACCATCGCATGGCCACCGAGCTTGATAACCATCGTGCTCCCATGGAACTGCTGGATATAGGGGAGCGCCTCCATAAGGACATCTTCCCGCTTCATGTGGTGTACCTCCCGTTGATCTCCACATACCTCTCGGTAAGGTCACAGCCCCATGCCGTTGCGGTGGCGTTCCCTGCACCGAGGTCCAGGGAAAATACGACCTTCTTTCCCCCCATCGCGTCTTTTGCCTTCGCAAGGTCGACCACGATTGTGCCATTATCAACGAGGGGTACTATGGTCCCCCCGCCCTCGATCGTGAGCGATACCCTGTCGGGTTCGAACCAGACACCTGCCCGCCCCGCAGCTGCTATCACACGGCCCCAGTTGGGGTCCTCACCATACACTGCAGTCTTCACAAGCGGGGAGCCGACCACGGTCCGCGCCACCACCGCTGCTTCTTCCTCGGTCGGTGCGCCCCGGACAACTACTTCCAGGAGCTTTGAGGCCCCTTCACCGTCAGCGGCGATCTGGACTGCTAGAGAGCGGCAGCACTCCTCGAGGGCCTCTGCGAACTCGCCAGGTGCGACCCTTCCCGCATTCCCGGTCGCTGTGCAGAGCAGGATGTCATTTGTGGACTCATCACCGTCCACCACGACCCGGTTAAATGTCCGGGTCGTCGCTGTCCGTAGCGCATCTTTGAGCTCGCGTGGTTCGATCGCAGCATCGGTGTAGAGGAGTGCAATCATGGTCCCCATATTAGGGGCGATCATCCCGCTCCCCTTAGTGACCCCACCCACCGCAAAGGTCTCACGTTCCACAAGAGCATGCTTCTGAGTGAGATCAGTTGTCATGATCGCCTGCGCAACTGCTTCCTCGGCAGCCTCAGACCGCGAAAGGGACTGGGAGATCGATTCAGCCTGGCGGCGGATGAGCGGAAGGTCGAGGTAGCGGCCGATGACACCGGTACTTGCTACTCCAATCTCCGTATTGTCAATGCCAAGAGCTCCGGCCCCGATCTCTGCCATCTCCTGCGCATCCCGCATACCCCTTGTCCCGGTATAGGCATTCGCGCACCCACTGTTCACGATAACGCCTGATAACCGCCCTTTGGTGATTCGCTCCTCCATGAGCCTGACCGGGGCTGCCTTCATGAGGTTTGAAGCAAAGACACCGGCCGCCGACCCCTCGGCAGAGACTAGGGCAAGACCGTACTTCTTCTCCTTCTTTCCGGCAGCGCGGACACCTGAAACACCACAGATGCTCTTCATCAGGTGATCTCCCTGGAGGGAGCTGCGACCCCGGCCACGATATCTGATCGCGCCACGATACCCACGAGGGTTGCGCCCCGGACTACCGGGAGGCGAGCTATCCTGTGGCGCAGCATCACTGCCGCGGCGTCTTCCACCTCATCGTCCTCTCTCACGGTGTGGACAGGCCTGCTCATCACATCCCGCACCTGGGTCTCCCCGATATTCGAGAGCGCTTCCCGCGTTTTTTCCCAGTTGAAGAACTCCCGTACTGGGACTTCGATAACCTCGAGAGGGGAGGGGAGCCAGAGGTCGTCTGATATTCTCCCGGTCTCAAGTAGCTTGAGGATGTCTGCATCGGTGATAATCCCGACCAGGACCCCCCCGGAAAGGACTGGAAGGCCCCCCACATGGCGTTCGCGCATCTTTGCCGCCGCATCACGGACTGACGCTGAAGCGTCCACCGTGACAGGGTCATTTGTCATCACGTCTCTTACCTGCATAAGTTACACCACCGCTCATGGAAGGAGACCGGCCCCTGTGAGGCCTTCTCGCTCATCAAACCCGCACATAAGGTTCATGTTCTGGATTGCCTGGCCACTCGCACCTTTACCAAGGTTGTCGATAGCTGAAACGACCACGACGCGATCTCCCTCGCTCTCGGCTGCGATGTCGCAGAAGTTGCTCCCCCGCACCGCGGCCAGTATCGGGGTCTGGAGCCTGACAAAGAACTCGTCGCGGTAGAATTCCTGGACCCTGCGAATGACCTCTTCCTGGGCCATAGGCTCTTTCATGAGGATGTGAGCAGTCGTTAAGATGCCGCGGTTGACAGGGACCAGGTGGGGGGTGAAGTAGACTCGGGCGTCTGATCCAAGACCAGCTATCTCCTGGCGCATCTCGGCGAGGTGGCGGTGGGTCGTCCACTTGTAGGGGTTGACATTGTCCCCGACATTAGGGTAGTGCGTGGTGGCAGAGGGGTTGTCCCCGGCCCCTGATACCCCGGTCTTGCTGTCAAATATTATTGTGTGGGCAGACCTCGCCAGTGGTGCGGCGGCCAGTGTTGCTCCGGTTGGGAAACATCCAGGATTTGCAATGAACTTCGCACCCCGGCATGCATCCCGATGGATCTCAGGGATGCCATAGGGCACCTCGAACCAGTCGGTGTGGGGCACCCCGTAGACCGCCTCAAAGACCGACCTGGGGAGACGGTAGTCGGCAGAGAGGTCGACTACGCGGACCCCGTGGTCCAGGAGTGTCCTGGCATATGTCATTGCAGCAGTGTGGGGAACTGCAAGGAAGGCGACATCAACATCGATCTCATCGGTCGCAGGGCTCGAAAAGACGAGACTAGACAGCCCCCTGACCTGGGGGTGGACCTTTGCTACCGGGGTCCCAGAAAGCTTCCGGGAGGTGGCACAGGTGACCTCGGCGCGGGGGTGCGCCAGGAGGAGGCGGATCAAGTCCCCCCCCGCGTAGCCTGACGCACCGATGATCGCGATCTCCATACACCGGTATCGGTTCGATGCGACTTCAATGCTTCTTTCCCCGAATTTCAAGAGATCTGAAGGAGACGGGGGCACCCCAGGGGGGATAGGGTTGAAATATTAACATGATTAATCATTACAATATCCGGGGCGGGGTGCGGTGCACTCTGCCTACCGGGACGTCCAGGAGACGAAAGAACGAGATTGGGTGAATGAAATGACAGAGTCGTTCGATGTCAAACTCGTCGAGCAGGCTAAGTACTATACGCCTGACCCCTCATACCGCGAGCATGCATGGACCCAGAACTACACGCAGGCTTACGAAGAGTTTCTCGCTGACCCCGAGGAGTTCTGGGCAAAGATCGCCCGCCACCTCGAGTGGTTCAAGCCCTGGAACAAGGTGCGGGAGTGGGACTACCCATATGCGAAGTGGTTCTTAGGGGCACAACTGAATATCACCCATAACTGCCTGGACCGCCATATCGAGACCCATCGGCGGAACAAGGTGGCCCTCATATGGCGCGGGGAGGAGGGCGAGGAGCGGATCTACACCTACATGAAGCTCTATCGCGAGGTGATGCGGTGCGCCAATGGTCTGAAGAGGATCGGGGTTCAGAAGGGAGACCGCGTCTGCATCTACATGCCGATGGTTCCAGAGCAGATCATCGCGATGCTCGCCTGCGCGCGGATTGGAGCGGTTCATAGCGTCGTCTTTGGCGGGTTCGGGGTGAATGCACTCAACATGCGGATCAATGACGCGGACGCAAAAGTCGTGATCACCGCAGATGTCGCGATCAGGCGCGGAAAGACGATACAGCTCAAGACAACAGTGGAAGAGGCGATCATCAACGCCCCTAGCGTGGAGAAAGTCGTCGTCCTGCGGCGTGAGAAGGACCAGCCCGTGGAACTCCATCCAGAGATCGAGATAGACTTTGAAGAGATGATGAATGGGACACCCAAGGAGTGCCCCCCTGAAGTGATGGACTCCGAGGACCCACTCTTCATCCTCTACACCTCTGGTTCTACCGGTCCACCGAAGGGGATCGTCCATACCTGCGGCGGTTACATGGTTGGGACCTACTATACCAGCCTCCATGTCTTTGACATCAAGGACAATGATGTCTACTGGTGTACTGCCGACCCGGGCTGGATAACCGGGCACAGCTACATCGTGTATGGCCCCCTCGCAGTAGGCGCCACAGTGGTCATCGCCGAGACGACCCCTGACTACCCAGACCCGGGATCGTTTTGGAGGATCGTGCAGGACCTGGGGGTCACGGTCTTTTATACCGCCCCTACCGCGATACGGATGTTTATGAAGGTGGGGGAGACCTGGCCATCGAAGTACGACATAAGGTCCCTCCGTGTCCTGGGATCGGTTGGCGAACCGCTCAACCCGGAGGCATTCGAGTGGTACTACAAGTTCATAGGAGACAACCGATGCCCGATTGTGGACACCTGGTGGCAGACCGAGACCGGGATGCAGATGATCACAACCATGATCGGGGAGCGGATGCGCCCCGGGTTTGCGGGAAAGCCGATTCCTGGTATCGTCGCTGATGTGGTGAACAAGGAGGGCATACCAGTTGCCCCGGGTACCGGTGGCTTCCTCGTGATAAAAGAGCCCTGGCCTGCAATGCTCAGGACGGTCTTTAAGAACGACGAGCGGTACCGGAAGTACTGGGAGACTATCCCGGGATGCTACACAGCCGGTGACCTCGCAGTGAAGGGGCATGACGGCTACATCATGGTGATCGGACGGGCTGACGACATCATAATCGTATCTGGCCATAACATCGGGACCGCAGAGGTGGAGAGCGCACTCGTCTCCCACCAGGCGGTCGCTGAGGCGGCAGTGATAGGTAAACCTGACCCGATGAAGGGAAACACCATCAAAGCATTCCTCATCCTCCGCGTAGGCCACACACCTAGTGACAGGTTGAAGTCAGATCTGATCTACCATGTCAGGATGACACTAGGGCCAATAGCGATGCCCCAGGAGATTGAGTTTGTGGAGAAGCTCCCCAAGACCAGGAGCGGGAAGATCATGCGCCGGGTCTTGAAGGCAAAGGAACTGGGAATCGACCCTGGTGACATCTCGACCCTGGAGGAGTGAGGAGGTCCTCTTCACTCCTTTTTTTAAAAAAAAAAGAGGGCAGTATGACTGTGACTGTACCTGATTCGTCACTGAGGGTATTAGGAGCCGCGCCAGAGCAGGGACGTTGGGGCCTCATCGTGCTCGGTATGGTGATAAACCTCTGTCTGGGGAGCATCTACTCCTGGAGCGTCTTTGTAGGACCTCTCACTGAGTACTTCAAAGGGACGCTTGGACAGAGCGTGACGGCAGGAGAGGTCCTCCTCCCGTTCTCAGTATTCCTCGCATTCTTTGCGATCGCAATGCCCCTTACCGGGAAGTACATCGAGACCCTGGGTCCGAGAAAGGTAGCCATCCTCGGTGGGGTCCTCACCGGCATCGGGTGGCTCCTCGCCTCATTAGCGACAAGCGTCCCGGTCCTGACCCTGATGTACGGGGTCGTCGGGGGGATAGGAGTTGGGATAACTTACGGGGTTCCGGTCGCGGTCGCAGCACGGTGGTTCCCGGACCGGAGGGGGCTTGCGGTAGGCCTCACGCTCCTGGGGTTCGGGTTCTCAGCGTTCTTTACCGCGAACCTCGCAGGTTACCTCATCGGGACAATCGGGGTGATGTCGACATTTCGCATCTTCGGTGTCGCGTTTGTCGTTCTCACCATCCTCTTGTCCCTTCCACTGCGGTTTCCCCCGACCGGGTGGAAGCCCGCGGGGTGGAGCCCTCCTGCAGGCACGAGTGGTGCCGGGGCAGCCTGTGAGTACAACCGGGCCGTGATGCTGCGGACGCCCGTCTTCTACGCCCTGTGGGCCTGCTTCTTCATCGGGTGCCTCGCAGGGCTTATGGCGATATCGATCGCAAAGCCGGTGGGGATCGAACTCGTCGGGATCGAGACCGGGCTCGCAACGGCACTTGTAGGGGTGTTTGCGGTCTTCAATGGCGGTGGGAGACCTGTCTTTGGGGCGCTTACTGACCGCATCAAGCCGCGACTCACTGCGGTGCTTTCGTTTGTGTTGATAGCGGCAGCATCGACCGCACTCGTGCTATTCCCGAACCAGGTGGTGTACATCGTCGCGTTCGCAGTCCTATGGGGATGCCTGGGTGGATGGCTCGCGATCGCACCCGCTGCGACAGCGCAGTTCTTCGGGACAGGGGACTACCCCCGCTGCTATGGTGTTGTCTTCCTCGCGTACGGTGCAGGTGCGATCGCAGGGCCCCAACTCGCGGGGTTCATCAGAGCCTCAACAGGTTCCTATGTCGGGGTGTTTCCCGTGGTCGCGGTGCTAGCGGTGGTTGGGATCGTGATCGCGCTGACGATGAGGGGTCCGGGGGAGATCAAAGGATCAACTGCAGGGCGATAGAACCCTGCTCTTGTTTTTAAAAAATTCTGGTTCTGTTTTTTCCTACTGCTATTGAATTGACCTTCTCTTCAGATTATTCACATGCAGGGTCTTCCCAGAAGGTACGAAACCCTTTTCAATCCATAAACGCCCCATGATAAAAGAATGAGGTATGACTTAATCAGGGCGGAGAGACCCCCTGGAGCTGGAAGGGTGCGAAAGCAGTGGCAGAGTCGCTTAACTTCTCTTTCTAATCAAAACCCACATGAGGCTTCGCCTCATGCT
>JAPKXQ010000056.1 GCA_026394765.1 Methanomicrobiales archaeon | reverse complement strand
TTATGTCGGATGTTCTTCCGGATATAACTCATAACGTAGTGTAACGTTCCACTACTATATACCACTACGGATCTATCATAGTAACGCCACATTCGATATGAATAGGTGAAATAACGCAATCTTGAGGGATTTTAATTATCTAAAAAACAACCTTATTTTGACGCCATAGTATCAATTCCATAATTTTGTAGTTTAGATCATGCGCGATAGAAAAATTTGATTTCTAAAACTTAGTTGTGACCCGGCCTGAGATGTCCAATTCTTCATAGACCCCTGACCCAAGGATCCAGTCCGGGCCTCCCTGCATGGCATAGCTGATCTTTCGCTGGACGGTATAGTTTTGCGCAGGGTTAGGATAACGGTAGTATACGAAGCCACCCCCGTCACATGCTGCTCTGATGAGTTCCCGGATGAATGGAACTCCGTCCGGGTCTTTCATATCGATCCTGTTTGTGCCGATCAGATCGGGCTGGAACGGAAGGGCGAGGGTGGTGCCATTCAGGTCATAGGCAAAGATATAGGGGTCCCCCTGGACAAACGGCCCCGATGGGTCATTAAATGCTTTTATTGCGGCCTCCTTTCCATGGTCCCGCGCATACTCAAAAGCACGCTCAACAGCGGCCACCATCGCCGCAATTGAGGGGCCAGAAGGAGCCACTGCAGGGAGCGCGGTGGGCGTCTGCAGGGCAGGAGTGATGGGACCCTCCTGTGAACATCCCGCCAGGAGCAGAGTTCCAGCCAGTACTACAAGCATGAGAGTGAAGGAGGAGATCTCGCGCATAGCCCAGTATACCCTGCCAAAAGATATCTGGGTTTTTATAACGATCTTCGGTACCTTCCTGAATGGTCGCCGAGGGGGGTACGATGCAGAATGAGAAAGAAGACATAAAAGCTGGCGGGATACACCCCGAGACATCAGAGGCACGAGATATGGGATCGTCCACCCCCACTCTTTCAAAAAGGCGTAATGATGGGGGAGATGCCCTGGCACGCCCGGTCAGAGGAGGGATGAGAAGAGACGGGAGATTGCCTCCCGAAACTTTATGGATCTCGCACGGCGCTCGTATTCATCCCTGGTGATCTCCCTACAATACGAGAGATCCTTTAAAAAGATCCCACTCATCTCATCGCCCATATCCTCGTCATAGAAGAACGCAGTCGTCTCGAAGTTGAGACGGAATGAGCGTATGTCCCAGTTCGCAGTTCCTACCGCGCCTGCTACACCGTCTACCACGATCGCTTTCGCATGGATGAAGCCACCGAGGTACTCATAGCCTCGCACACCAGCCTCGAGGAGGTCTCCGAGATAGGAACGATTGGCCCAGTACACGAAGGGGTGGTCGGCTTTTTCCGGAATGATGATCCGGACGTCGACACCTGCGAGCGCGACGAGGCGGATCGCCTGGAAGACAGCTTCGTCAGGGATGAAATAGGGGGTCTGTATGTACACCGACTCCCGTGCTGATGCGACCAGCCCCATATATCCGTCACGTATCGACTGGTTCCGGGAGTCAGGGCCGCTCGAGACGATCTGAATCGCTGCCTTCCCTGTCCCCTGGACAGGGGGGAGGTAGTGGGATTCAACCCCGATTTCCTCATTTGTGGCCCAGTTCCAGTCCATGAGGAACCGGATCTCGAGGCCGTGCACTGCAGAGCCCTCGATCCTCAAATGAGTGTCCCTCCAGAAGCCAAAACGTGGGTCAAGGCCGAGGTACTCGTCACCGATATTGAACCCGCCGATAAACCCAACCGTGCCATCCACCACCATGATCTTCCGGTGGTCCCGGTAGTTCATCCGCAGGCTCACTGATACCCCAGGGATCACCCCGGGAAAGAAGACTGCGACATGACCTCCTGATGAGGTGAGTGCTGCAAAGAAATCTTTGGGGAGCTTATTCCCCCCCACCCCGTCCACAAGGAGTCGGACAGATACGCCCTCACCGGCTTTCTTTGCGAGGGCTGCGACCACACGCCTCCCAAGGTCGTCATTGCGGATGATGTAGTACTCGATGTGAATAAAGGACCTCGCACCCTCGATCGCAGCAAAGAACGCTTCGAACTTGTCGGTCCCCCGGATGAAGATCTGCACCTTGTTGTCCAGTGTGATGAAAGCCTGGTCAAGGGCGAGAAGCATTCGCATCACCCCGAGGAAGGGCTCTGTCTTCTCATACCCTGGAGGAACCTGGACAGTGCCAATATGGTCAAGTTGTTCCCTGACCAGTGTGATCAGCGCCTCGTCACGTACTGTCTTTCTCCCAAAGATCTGCTCTTTGTACAGGGCCCTCCCGAAGAAGAGGTAGAGGAGGAATCCAAGTAGGGGTATGAAGAGGAGGACGAGGACCCAGGCGAGTGCTGCAGTAGGGTTCCGCCGCTCATAGAAGATGATCACAACCACAGCCGCTATGTTGTAGATGATGATCGCAAAGTCGACAATCCCAAGCGCAAGGGGGATTATGAGATTGAGGAGGAGATCAAAGGGGAAGTCAATCATGGAAGCGCGTGTCCTCTCCTTTACCATCGATGGCTGACAGGATGGATGTTACCTGTCATGAAACCCCTCTCATGCACTCTGGTCCTCACTCTTTTTATTCATTAGGTGCTTGGATCTCTTATTAGGGCCACCTGGTGGGAGCGCCTGGATCTTCACCTCACAGGCATTCAATTATAGCCCTTGATTACGAGATGGTCTTCATCCCGACAAACACAGGCCGAGTTTCTTATTTTTTTAGCCGGACTGATTCCCTGATTGTGCAAAAGACTCATGGACTTGAAGATTGAGATACCTCTTCTCCTTTCATTCGAGTGTGAAATAGAACGTAGTGCCCACATCTTCCACGGATTCCACAAAGACCGTTCCGCCATGGCGAGTGACGACCCGCTGGACAATCGCAAGGCCGACACCAGTGCCCTCGTACTCATGCGACCGGTGTAGTCTCTGAATACATCAAAGACCTTCTCTTTATACTTCATCGGGAATCCGATCCCATTGTCATGGATATAGGAGACCTGCTTGTCTTCCAGAACCATGACTCCCACCTCCACCTCTGCAACACTCCTGGAACGGGTGAACTTGATGGCATTTTCAAGTAGGTTCGCCAGACAAGTCTGATGAGGAAAGAGTCAGCATGCATTAATGGCAGGGGATGGAGGGTTAGCCTGACATCCCGTCCGACATGCCCGCTCATGATCTCATCATAGACTTCTTGGACGAGCCACCCCATGTCAATCTCCTGAATATCAAGGGTATGCCTCCCGGCACGGGAGTAAGTGAGGAGACCATCGATCAGGGCAGACATGTCCTCGATATTCCGCTTGATAAGGTTTATAAGACTCTTCGACTCTTCATAAGCCCCCCCCTCAACCGGTAATGACAGGGGAGGCATCGGGGTCGAAAGGGTTGGTCCTGACTGCGAGGGAGAACAGGTAAGGGTAGTGCTCCTGGAGGTGACCCATATGATCGAGCCACCTGAGGACCAGGTGACCGAATACGCGCAGGAGGTCGCTGGAGAGGTGAGCGTAATCACTCTCTGGGAGTGTACTAAAATCATCACGGGCGATCAGCTCCTCTTCTAGGTGGAAGACCGCGGTGATCAGGTCGGTGAAGTCCTCGTGCTCAAAGAGGGCGGGGTGCTGGAGGAGCTGGATAAAGAATGAACGCCTGGCGCCAAGGAAGTGTTTGAGCGCAGGGAGGTCTACGCGGTGGATATCAACAGGGAACTTGTGCGAGGAGAGGTGCGCCTTTGCCGTGCTGAATCGTGCAGCATCCCAATCAGACTTTACCAGGAGGTCGTTTCGGACCGCGTCAATGTCTATCACGGCCTTCCTGCAGGTGCGGAGTAGATGGACGCCTGCCTCGGCAAAGAAGACCCCGATGATCATTGCGACCTTGCGCCCCCGCACGCGCTCTTCCCGCTGTACGATCATCATCTCGATACCATCCGCGGCCACTGCGATGAAACTCCCGACACCTGCAATGATCACAAAGATAGCAAGAGCCCTTCCTTCAGGAGTAACCGGGTGGATGTCCCCATACCCCACGGTTGCGATCGTAACAATGAGAAAATATGCCGCATCGAGGGGACTGAGGCCCTCGATGACAATAAACCCGACTGATCCAGCCAAAAACACAGAGGCGAGGATAATGAGGTAGATCCTGAACCTGAATGCTGCGGCTCGCATGGACTAGCGGTAGGGTGAACATTGGGATAACAGTATAGTTCTGACCTGCAGATTAGACGTGATCTCCATCTTCTGGGGATTCTGTACCACCACCTTTCCCCCCGTTTCCGGGGAAGAACACCCCATAGAAGGCGACCCTGCATGAAGTAGACCTTGTAGACCCGGGGGGCATAGGTTCATGAGAAGTTCCCCCCCATTCTCCCTAATTGCGATATTCCCTCCCATGGTGCCATGGTCTATAGGGGATCTGATACACCCAAGTGGAACACTCGGGTAGCTTGGTGCATAAGGTTCAAAATGACCCGAAAACCCTCCCAGCTCATATTTGGGGTGGAAGATATTCCCCCTCCCGCCACCTCATTCCTCCTTGGAGTCCAGCACGTCTTCATCATCGCCACCTCATTTATCTTCCCAGTAATAGTGGTCAGGGCAATTCAAGGGACCAATGCAGAGGCTGCCTTCTTTGTGAGCATGACAATGCTGGCAATCGGGATTGGGACCATTCTCCAGGCCATAAGCCGGAAGGGAGTCGGATCTGGGTTCCTCTGCCCTTCATACGCAGCTGCATTCACCATCCCCACCTCAATTGAGGCGATAACCATGGGTGGGTTCGCGCTCCTCGCAACAGTAAATGTACTTGGTGGGGTTATCCAGACCGTACTCTCAAAGGTATTGGTCTCCATCCGGTCCCTCTTCCCCACTGAAGTGACCGGGCTCGTCGTGGTCATGGCAGGGGTTTCAATCATACCCATCGCGATGAAGTTCTTCTTCCGCACCACAGCGCTCGGAATAGAACTCACCCCGTTCTGGATTGCAGTCCTCACGATTGGGGTAATCATTGGACTGAGTGTCTGGGGCAAAGGCATATTACGCCTCTTCTCAGTGTTCGTGGGGGTCGCAGCTGGCTATATGGCCGCTATTGCTGCAGGCCTGCTGGGACCTAATGAGGTCCTCATACTCTCCGGAGCTCCGCTCCTCTCACTCCCCCACGTCCCCGATCTCTCCCTGGCCCTCGATCCAAGGCTCCTCCTCCTATCACTCCTGATGGGGCTTGCAGGCACATTCAAGGCTATCGGTGATCTCACCTCGTGTGAAAAGATCAATGACCCAGCCTGGAATAGACCAGATATGGAGAGGATCGGGAGGGGCGTCTTCGCGCAGGGAGTCTCGGTCATCGCCTCAGGCCTCCTGGGAGGGATGGCCCCCACCACATCCTCAAGTAATATCGGGCTCTCCCTCGCCACCGGGGCCACGTCACGCTATATTGCGCTGGTTGCAGGGGCCATTGTCATTATCTGCGCATTCATACCGGTTATCGCGGGATTCTTCATCCTCATGCCTGAACCTGTCATCGGGGCGATCATGATCTATGCAGCGGCCTTCCTCGTGGTAACCGGATTTCAGATTCTGACTTCACGCATGATGGACATACGGAGGGTCTTTGTGGTCGGCCTCTCTTTCATCTTCGGCCTCTCTGTTCTCGCAGTCCCTGACCTCTTCCGGTATATCTCCCACCCCCTCATCAGCGGGATCGTCGCAACACCCCTCACCCTCGCTACCACCCTCGCGGTCTGCCTCACCCTCATCTTCAGGATTGGGGGAGGGACAAGAGTCACCCTTGAAGTCTCCTGCCAAGAAGATACAGGAGATGTACTGTTCCCTTGGATGGAGGGGCTTGGGGAAGAGTGGGGAGCACGCCGGGAGGTGGTTACGCAGGCTTCCTTTGCGCTCACTGCGTTCTTTGAGTGGGCCACCCTCTCTGGTGCGGTGAGAGGTCCTGCAACAGTTGAAGCGCGGTTCGATGAGTATAACCTCGACATCACAGTGCTCTACCATGGAAGACCGCTCGTTGTACCTGACGGGCCCCCCACAGAGGATGAGATCCTCGCAGGCGGTGCAGGCCTCAGCCAGATGGCAGGGTTCCTCATAGGCCGATACGCAGACCGGGTCACAACCGGAACGAGAGAGGGTAGGACCAGCGTGATCTTCCACTTCACCCACTGAATAAAAAATGAATCCTCTGCATACGGGTACAACCAAGAAGACCAGTATTGTTTATTCTCATGGGAAGAAACTCCTAATATGCGATCGATCCTCCTCGGTCTGGTCATTGGGGGCCTGCTCCTCGTTGTGATGTCGCTGGGAGGGTGTTTGACCCTGCCACATCCAGAGAACACCACCGTGAACCTCACATATGTACCAACCGTTGGTGATATGCCAAGACTACTGCAAAGAGGTGAAGTAGACGCATATTTCGTATGGCATCCCTATGATGTGATCGAACCCCTCACCGGTACAGGGAGGGTCGCAGTCTATTCAGGAGACTTTCCACCCGCAGGGAGATGGCGTGATCACCCCTGCTGTGTCCTGGTGGCGAGGTCTGAATACGTCCAAAAAAACCCAGCGCTCACCGAGAGTATCCTTTCTGTCCTCATCCGCTCATCTGAGTTCGCCACCGCACACCCGGGAGAGAGTGCGAACACCGTGGCCACCTGGCTTGGGGGGATGAAGGGGCAGACATTCACAGAACCTGATGTATACAACTCTGAAGTCCTTGCCGGCTCTGATCCCAGCATGAAGTATTCTACCGAACCAACCGCCCAGTGGCGTGAAGGAATACTGAGGTTCGTCTATGCGATGAGGGGACAGGGGACCCTTATGGGTAGACTCCGTGACAGCCAGGACCAGAATACTCTGGCTATGCTCCTCGATCCGGCCCCATCCATGCGCGCTCATGAGGACCTCGCCAGCGGAGGCCTCCTCCAGGTTCCAGATCTGGGAGGGAGCGTCCGGATAGGGTATCTCCCTACAAACCACCATGCATCCCTCTTTATCGCGGTGATGCAGGGTGAAGAAGTGGAGGGTGCATATGGTTCCCTCCAACCTCAAGGGGATGGAAGTCTGACCCCGAAACAAGCATCCCTCATCTTCGGGAATCGTAGTGCTGCAGAGATCCACCTGGTCCCGGCAAGGAACGGAAAAGAGTTGATGGACCTCCTCGCAAACGGGACTCTTGACCTTGCACTATCAGGTACAGTCCCTGTGATCCAGGCAATAGACCAGGGAGTGCCGATAGGTATCCTGATGCCGGTCAACACAGAGGGATCAGGTCTCGTGGTGCGGAACGACTCACCTGCAAAAGACTGGAAAAGTCTCCTCAAATGGGCTCAAGAGCGATCTGATGCAGGGGAAGACATCACGATTGCAGTACCTGGAAAGGGTACTATCCAGGACATCATGATCAGATATGCCTTCAATATCTCGGAGGTATCAGTGCGGCCAACTATTTGATAAATATGGAAACCTCCCCCACTGAATATAATTTTCCATGAAATTTGGGATAGAATTCAAATCGGAGACATGATTCAAGACTTGTATAGGTTAAGCATGAGGCGAAGCCTCATGTGGGTTTTCCTGTGGAACCAAGCAGTTTCGGTCTGTCATGGTCATGGTGCCCGGACTGCGCCCACCGGTATGCGGTAGCACCCCTCCGGAACCCGGATCTCAAACCGTGCCCCCTCCCCTGGCACTCCGGTCTCACGGATGGCAATCCCGGTGATTGCGAAGATCTCCCGCACAAGGAAGAGGCCAAAGCCCGTGTTCTTCCCGTACCCCCTATCGAATACCTTCTCTTTATCACTCTCACTTATTCCGGTCCCATCGTCCTCGCACCATACTGTAAGACCTGTGGCGTCTTCCCATGGCAGAGAACATTATCCTGGTAAATCCGGAGCCACCGTGACGGATGCATTTTCAATGAGATTGTAAAAGACCCGGACGATCATAGGGTCGGCAAATATCGAAATACCCCTGATTTCATCTGAAACCAGGACTTGTTCAGCATTCAGTTCCTTTCGTCCGGCCTCTATTACGTCGCAGAGGTCCTGCCAGTAGGGAGAAAGGATCCCGATATCCTGATAGTCCCGCGTGAACCAGATGATCCTTGTGATTTGCTCAGTAGCACGCCGCATCCGTGCGAAGTACTCTTGATTCTGTCGCCTAGTCGAGTTGTCAGCTGATCCTCCATGGACCCCTGACCAAGAGGAATTAACAAATCATCATCTAATATCTCCATGTATCCTTGAAGAATGATGAGCTGGTTGAGGATGTCATGTCGAGTGATGCTGTTGAGGAGGTTGATCTTGGAATGTGCCTCTCGTAATGCCTCTTAAGCCTTCCTTCGCGAAGAGATATCAACAACGACACCTATAATGCGCCCAGATGTGCTGCCCCCACTGCATCCGGAGGCCCTCTCGGTCACCTGAACCCACCGCCACTCGTTACTTCGGGATTTCTCATCCGCATTTCAGCCTTTTTAACCACATCGCCACAAGAAGCCTGGGAGATGATTACGTCAAGGACTGAAACACGATCATCGGGGTGTATGAGCTAGCTCACATCGACTGAGCTTGTCCCGATCTCATCCAGAGAGTACCCAAGCATTTCTGCCACCTGGGCTGATAACTGAATGTTCCGTGAGACAAGATCAATCTAAAATGTCCCTACTCTAGCAGCATTGAGGGCCTGTTCGAACCATGCCTCCCGCTCACGAAGCGCAGTGGCAGTCCGTTCTCGTAGCAACACCCCGCCAAAGATATTGGCCACAGTCTCCAGGGCTTCAAACTCTTCCCTGGTCCAAACCCTTGCACTGTGACAGTCTTATAACCTGATAAAGCCCCATACACCGCGCTCGATCGGGATAGAGATCAGAAGGAAAGACTGTGCATCTGCCGATGCGAGTACAAGGCGTTCAGCTCCCTCGAGTTTGGTGGTAAGACCCTGCACAGTTCGCATCCCACGCAATACGTCCTCAAGACGGGTCTTTCCAAATGAACGCAAGGGGATGGGATGGTGCGGAAGGACAGTCCCCGTTGAACTGATATCGGCTGCCTCCCATCCAAACCACGGTGTAATAAGGTCTTTACTGCCGGGGTCACCTCCCCACTGGACGATGGCGACACGGCTCACTCCAGCTGCGGTCCCGAGCCGCTCAAGGGCTCCAGTAATGGCACCATTGAGCGACGTAGTGAGGAATCCGGATGCAATCTTTACGATCTTCCCATGAAGGGAATCATGCCATCTGATATATTCCCGTTCCCGAATCGTGATGTTGGTATCACAGGCAACTACTGCTATCATTCCCTCCCCGCACTTGAATGCCAGCAGGGTCTTAATTTGGCCTTTATCCTGCGGGGAGACCTCAAATCGTTCTTCCAGTACGGAAAGGGCGACTCTTCCCAGGAGGGCGAGGCAATTACCTCCCAGGTCGGTTACGATTTCCGTGAAGCTATACCCGATGACATCTCCGCACTTATTCCCAAAAATGGAATGGAATGCAGGGTTTGCCCAGATAATGCTGTATATTAGACTGGCATTCCCCCGCAGTCCAAAACGACTGCAAGAACTGCACAGGCAACGGGTATGTGGGAAAAGACAAGATCATAGATTCCAATGCCACTGGCCTTGGCAATAGTCGTGCTCCGCTCCCTTATCAGCCCCTTGATCTTTATAGCAATCTCGCGGAAGAAATGCTCATAATCACTTGTTCTATCAAGAATACAGTCAGCGCCAGATTCGAGAGTTCTGATCCATCCCGGGTCATCTATCCTGTCGGTGAGGAGCAGGAACGGGATCACCCTATCGAGCGAATGTACCCAGGGAATGAGTGTGAAAGGGCCCATATCGGGCATATTGTCTGATACGACGACCGCATCGATCCCTCCCTCGTGCACCAGTTGATGCACAGGTTCCCCCGTATCTGTGGTGCAGACCGCAATCTCCCCCTCATAATTGAGGAGGAGCATCCCGGTTGTGAGGAAGTTTGGATCACCATCCAACAGCAGAACAGAATATCGGGTTTGAAGTGCCCCAAGTGTGAGCTGGCCGGAATTTTCCTAAAAAGTCAGCGATGAACGAAGGTTCATAGATGGCTATGCAACACGAAGTGTTGCATATCAGGTTATGGTTCCATGGTTTGGTTAAAGGTAACTCGCTATCAGATACGCTTTGCAATAGTGTCGATTGCCTCTAGCACCGTCGTAGGCTTTGGTTTGATGATCGCAACAGGAATGTCGACCACTTTCTCAACGATTGATGCGAGCACCGGGGCACAGACGATACCAGCTGCACCTTCCTTCTCGGCTTTCACCGCAGCAACGATACACTCTTCGATAGAGTTCGCCGTATACCCTCGAATTTGGTAGCTCCTCCCCTTCACCTCAATCTCCTGCCCTTCCACCTCTTCAAGGAGGAACTTGACCGCAATTATTGCGATGAAATCATGCCGTATCGGTTCAAGTGCCTTTACCACGCGCTGGACAGTTGAAAAGCGGACATCCCGATCACCGGCAGTGACTTTGTAGAGCGTGGGGAGGGGAACCCCGGCCTTCCGTGAGAGCTCTTTGATACTTATATCCTGTCGCTTGAGCTCCTCCTCTAGGGCGGCCCTGAAACCCTGCTCAAATATCCTTCGCGAAAACATAGTGATACTTTTGTAGAGATTATCTAATGTATATTCCCCGTTAAGGTTAGAAAGCGATGATCACAACGCGTTTCAATCAGAGAAGATACTTTTTACAGAGATCTCTCTCATTCTATCTCACCAGGATATGTTCGCAGGATACTTGCGCGACGGGTAATGTAGGCGCTTGCGGGACAAAGTCCAGACCCCTCCATTCTTCTCCACAAAGAGAGACCCATAGGGTGCAAGGGGTGCCAGGCAGTGCCGTTATCTCATGACCAAAACTGACTTCATCGGCCCTTCCTGCACGATCGGTCTTCTATTTCGTCGGTTTCACAGAGGTTGAGGGAGATGGAAGGACTTGAAGAAACGGTTCATATTGTGCCACTCGGCTATGAGTTCGACCGTGCGGTAAAACCTTTCGAGCACGTCAAGGTGAACCGGGTATACCTTGTCACCATCGACCCCGGCCGGTATACTGGTCCTGATGCAGTGAGAAAGAACGCTAAACAGGAATTTTTTGACATGAAGGTGACAGAGGCTCTTACTGGGATGGGAATTGAGGTCCGCCTGGTGCGAGTGGACATGTTCGACGTCCTCTCGGTCCTGCAGTGCATCTCCAGCCTGATCATTGCAGAGAGGGTCCAGGGGAACAGGGTCTTTTTAAACATGTCGGCATGTGGAAGACTGACCTCTGTTGCAGCAACCCTTGCAGCGATGGCCCATCATGTCACCGCCTACTATGTCTGGGCTGACAGGTACGCCGAGAGCCCAGATGAAGAGCATGATCATGGCCTCTCGATCAGTGACGGGACCAAGATCAGGATGCTCGAGAACCTCCATATCGCGAGACCGGACGATGTGAGCGAGATCATCCTCGCCGAACTCTCCCGCCATGAGGGGGGGTTGACCACCGATGAGATCCTCGCATTTCTCCACCAACGTGGGGTAGAGGGTTACGACGTCGACTTCCGTCTGCTCGACACCTCTGCACGACGACGTCACCAGATCAACTACCTGATGCGCCTGAACAAAGGGATCCTCACGCGGCTTGAACGCGATGGGCATGTAGTGCGCAGAAGGGTGGGGCGGCACACAATCGTCACGGTCACAGGTTCCGGGAAGTACCTCGCCTCGATCAGTGGCATGATACCACCCTCCACTTCCAGCCAGAGGGGACCAGAAGTCTGATGCTCATATTGCTAAACTTGTTAATTATATTACAATTATATTGTTTGAGAGAGAAGTGAAATATATTGAGAGGAGGTGGAGGCAAAAAGACCGTACATGGCTAAATTGCAGCAAGGTGAATCACCCTCATAACCTTGATTCAATGAGTTCACCTGCACACCCAAGTGGTGTGCGCATTATCGCTACCTTGTCCAATACTATATTTTTTTATATTCTTTTGACTGGTCTGGTACTATTTGGAAGAACTGATTGTTTCTGTCACCCACGAGGTGTACGCGCTGACTGGTCCTTTAATCCATATAATATTAAATAAAAATTATAAAACAGATATTGTGCCCTGAACCTGTTACATATGAATGAGCAAAAAACAGCAGACATGGACCATTTCCGAATGAGATAGTGACGAGTTGTACACTCACATTCCTCACAGACTTGCCCTGCAGACTCTTCGAGGTATTTCTGATCTGGCCACCCAACCTTGGTGACCTGACTCTCCACCGTCCCTTTCAGACAGATCTACCTTTTCAGGAAGAAGTGCCTGCCCCATAACACCCCTAGGTGACGTGCGAAAGGGAGTTGCCTCCCTTAATAGGGGGGCGCTACTCTACCAGGATATAAAGTGAGTAGCGTGATGCCCCTACTCCCTGGTGGTCCCAGGGACGACGGTAAACTGCAGAGAAACTCTGGTTCCCCAGAATGAGTGCCTTGAGGGTCCACTCTCTCACCCCATCGGCCCCACTCAGTCCCTCTGTTCCGACGTCTTGGAGATAGGAGTTGTTCACCACCTCAAGGCCCTGAGTGATGAAGGTCCCCCAGCTGTACCCGGTTGATGGGTTCTCGACCAGATCGACTATGATGAGTTCCTGGGATCCGAGGGTGACCCTCACCGTCTCCCCATTCTCCCTCTCACTAAACCGCATCCCAGTAACCTCGACATAGAGGGTATAGGTGAGACCTCCCCCGGTGGGTTCCCACTCCCGCGCATACACCGCGTGAAATGTCTCGTTTCCCACACGGAGTGGTCGTATACTCCAGACCCGCAGACCTCCGGCACCTTTGCCTCCTGCATCGGCAGGGTTCTCGATAAGAGTGGTGTTAACAATTGCAAGGCCCTCGCTCACCGTCGCGTTCCAGAAATACCCATTCGAGGGATTCTCCTCCAGGGCGACCAGGATGACATCCTGATCGCCGAGCCTCATAGTGAGGGTGCTGTTGTCAGGGAGTACAGGTGGGAGGACTTCAGCTTCCGTGACCCCTTCTATGGATATACTACTTTTTTCATCCCCCCGTGTGCGCGCTTCCTCAATATCCTGACCCGGTTCATCACCGCAATACTGCCAGGCCCTTTGATCCCACCCGATATCGGATGATTCACCCATAAAGGGATGGGCCATGGACCATGTCGCGACCCGCCTGAACGACACGGAAGAGTCCCTCCACACACCCGTTCCCATCACCAAAGAATCGGGGACCAACGTGGGAGAGACTCCACCGAATTTGGGGTCTCCCATTGTAGAATATCCAGGATTACTGGGTATCACCCCGCTACAGGTCCCAATGAGTATTAAAAACCCCATAAAGAGGAGAGATACCTTTATCATGCCACCTTGCATAAAAGGGGAATATCTTTTTAAGTAGTTATAGATTACCCCCAGGCTAATCCTGATCCTGAACATGACCACAGTTTCAGACTCCCCGGTCTCATGGAGGTGTGGTCATGTGATTGAGAGAGCCTCACGGGCAAAGAAAATATCTTATGTCAGTGTTCCTCCGATACCCCCGCATGAATATCTTCTCTTCCTCATCTTTTGGGGCACCCACCCAATCACCCACGTAATTGACTGTTGAATCGCCCATACCGCCCGGATGAGATGATTCAGATAATGGAGAGGTGGGGTTCCGTAGGTAAAACCGCATACAAGATGAGAATCAAAAAGATCTTCTGCATGAGAAGACCTCCAAAGACCTCGAATTGTTTCCGCCTGGTGATCTCCCTGCCCACCGAAGGGTACTCTAAGGTATTCCCAAATTAAAGATCGCGCCTTCTATCCATTATTTCAAGCGGATAGCGCCGTCTAGCATGAGAAAGGGGTGTTCGATAATCCCTCCAGGGAACTGATGGGTGAAGGCATCGAGGTAGGGCCTGACCCAGGATCCACTCCCAGGCAGGTATCTAATGAATGAACACTTTTTACCGGTGATCTATGAACAATCTTATTCTGCATGCTGCAAAATTGTTCTACCGCCCCTTATCCCAGGGTGCAGGAGATCTATATCCCCTCTCATGCCCACCGTTCCTGGAGAGGAATACTGATGCACAGAGAGGTAGTTGTAATGTCTTTTGGGCTGCTGATCGTGGTGTTGCTGCTATCCGGATGCACTGACAGGCAGACTCCAACGACACCACCCGTCACAAAGTCAATCCAGAACATAACGTTTCTCACCGAGGAGTATCCCCCCTTTAACTTTGCAGAGAATGGGTCGGTGCGGGGCATTGCAGTGGACGTCCTCACCGAAGCGCTCAGCAGCGCCGGGGTACGTGACCCTGATCAGAAGATCAGGCTCACTACATGGACCGAAGCATACCAGTCCGCCCGGATTTCCCCCTATACCGCAGTCTTCTCCACTGCGAGGACCCCGGCACGAGAGGACCTGTTCGTCTGGGTGGGCCCGTTAATCCAGTCAGAAACAGTCATTTTTATGCGGGAGGGATGGTTGCATGCGAACGGGTCTGCACTTGATATAAGTTCCCTGAAATATGGGGTGGTGCAAGACGACATCGCAGGCCTTGACCTTAAAGATCAGGGGGTGAGGAGCGACCAGGTCATTGCAAGGACCGATTTCGCGACTCTCGTCCGTATGCTGGAAAAGAGTGAGATCGATGGGATCGCGTATTCAGAAGAACCGGGGAAGGCCCTCATCAGTCGGTATGCACAAAATCCGGGCGATATCACCATAGCGTCCCGCTTCGCAACCCACGACTATTACCTCGCCCTGAACCGTGAAACTCCAGCCAGCATCGTATATGCCCTCCAGGAGGCGGTTGATTCTGTCAAAAAAGATCTCGACGCCAGTGGGACAAGCCGGTACCAACGTATTTACTACCATTATGCCGGAAGTTCATGCGGCGGGGACCCTGTCCCTATGGAGACCGTGGCAGGGCTCGTCAACCTGACCGCACGGGCATTCCAAAAGGATGCCCAGGGTACAATCTCAGCCATCAACTCCGGAAAAGCACCATACCGCGATCCTCTCAACCCCGACCTCTACATATTTGTATTCGACTCTCAGGTGAACAGCGTCGCAAACGCAGACAATCCACGCACCGTTGGGATGAACTTACGGGGCAAGCCGGACGTGAATGGTACACTCTTCAGAGATGAAATCGTCGATGGGGCCCTCATGAAAGGGTCAGGGACGGTCGAGTATGTCTATACACTCGGGGGCCAGCGGGCTCTGGCCACTAAAAAGGCCTACTACCACCTCGTCAACGGGAGTGACGGGGTGCAGTACATCGTTGGCGCTGCGACCCCCATGGGATGCGGGAACGTGACAGAAGAGCGATAAACGTTCCTATTCCCCCTTCGTCTCCATGAGGGGGTACTCCCTCGCCTCCCTCGCAAGGAAATATCCCAGGACCGTACGGATCACAACCACCATCCCCAGCACAATAAGCTCCTCCTGTGAAGGGGCGAGTACTGTTGCGAGGACGTCAGCAGCGATGAAAAACTCAAGGCCGAAGATGATACGGTCGGTAAACCCACGCCTGATACGTGCGTACCCACCCTGACGGTTGGTCACCTCTCCAAAGAGGAGGGACCAGACCGCATGGAGACCCCCATAGATTATCAGTGCTGCCCCCGCCACCCCAAAGACAAAGGTGAACCCATGGACCACCCAGGGGAACCCGGTCTCCAGGAGTGAAGGGAACGCCCCAATACCAGGATCAACCATCGGCACCTGGTGAGGTCCCGGTTAACATCCAAGGACAGCAGTGGGTTATCGCCCGGAGATAGTTTAATTCTCCAGGGATATCATGACCTTCCGGGATCTTTTTGGTTGAGTGCTTACAGAGGGATTCTTCCCCCCTGGTGAACCATCCCACTACAAACCCCAGGTCAGGGCCGCTTGAGGTACCCAACATTATTCCCGATATTGC
Source organism: Methanomicrobiales archaeon (assembly GCA_026394765.1). Taxonomy (GTDB): domain Archaea; phylum Halobacteriota; class Methanomicrobia; order Methanomicrobiales; family Methanospirillaceae; genus JAPKXQ01. The sequence goes on along the minus strand of JAPKXQ010000056.1, from coordinate 38,641 downwards.
AGGTATCGACATAGATCTTAAACCACCCATTCTCACCCCAGGACTTACCCCAGCTGTTCTTTGCGATGTAGTAGTCCCTGTTTTTTGTATCGTCGTGGCCCCATCCCACGATGGTGATGGCATGGTTGGTCTCTCCGCGAGGGGTGTCAGGGTACTCGAAGATGCCACTCGTATAGTATGCAAAGAATCCCTCATCATCCACGTACATATTCGCGTATACCGGGCCATAGGTGTAGACGAGATCTTTTATCTTCGCTGAGTTCGGACGGTAGAGCCAGTTCCATCCACCCCTTTGTGGCACGGAAAACCTAGTCGTGCCCCCCCACTGCTTGCACCTTCCATCTGCCGCAAGGTAAGGGAATGCACGCTCGACTACCGTACCAACCCCACCTGTCTTTCCAGCCTTGTCCACGAAGTATGCGAGCACGAGTACGCTGCCCCCGTTGCAGCTCATCCCTTCACGGTTGCATGAGAGGAGGTACTGCTCTGCGAAGTCCGGGTTATATCCCGGCCTCCTCTTCGATATCTCTGTATAGGACTCAAAGACCGCTGTTGCGGCAAACGCCCAGCAGCTCCCGCAGTTCTTCTGGTCACGGACTGGCGTCGTATAGTCGCCATTATGGTACCTCCAGTCGAATGAGGCGGGGAGCGCATCGATCTTTACCACCGCACCCGCATCATTTGCATACTGAGGGAGTAAGATGGTGCTGCTCCTATCGCCCAATAAACGCTGGAATGATGTAGAGGTCAGGTCTGAGACTGAGGTTTCACCAGCAACCCATGCGAGGCCCTCCTCCTGTATGACCGAATTGATCCGTGCGAGGTCAGCAGCTGCAACCTCTGGGGAGACTCGTTCCACTGCCCCTTCGACCCCGCTGCAACACGCATTACAATCTTCTACAGGGGAGGTAGATAAAAGAGACGCGGCACTCAAGGGATAAATAAGGATGAAATTAATGAACAAAACAAGGATAATGTTTCTACATATGGAGTTATCTTTCATGCCTGTTCTTCTCGTCTTCCCCCTACATGTAGGTATTCCTGGTTGCCCTCCACATTACCACTAAAAGACGGCACAGTCTGTTCATGTGCCCACATATATATGCCCGGCACTTACCTGATCGATCAAGTAACAAGATAACCGAACTCTCTCTATAAACCTTGGCGGATGACCCAAACCATCAGTACGCCCAGGTTCATCTTTATATTTATTCTATCCTTACTCCCGAAGGGATGAGGGGCAATTGGTGGAGGTCGTTCCAGGGCTTTTACACCTCAATGAGAAGATTTACAAGATACGTGCGACCTCACCAGGACAGGCCTGTTGCCCGTCTATACAGGAAATAACAGGACGATCGTACTTATTCATGTAGAGGATACAGGTTTCTATTACTCCTACCAGGTATCAAGAGATGTTTTTTTAAGCAGAGAGGGGGAAGTAACCTATTGTTAGAACAGACAGGAGGTAATCTGATATGCGAAAAGTTGCATTTGGAGTGGTAGTTGCACTCCTTGTCCTCACGGTCCTAGCCGTACCTGCCCTCGCAGCACCCGTCTCTCCAAAATGGAAGGACTGGTCTGTTAACTTCCCCGACCCTGCCGATGCCGCGCAGATCATTGCCACGATGGGCGATGGAACGATCATGGCAGAGAGCATTGGCCCTTCTCCCGAGGCATATGTGTATCTGTATACCACGACATTAAAAATTGCGAACGGTCAGACTTTGAAGTGGAACACAAGAACTGCGACAGCTCATTTGAGACCCGGGCAGACACTATACATCACGGATCTCGGCTATTATGGGGGTCCCAACTATGGCTATCTCTATACAGACTGGTATTATGAGAACCATGGTTACAACAGTGACTGGCGGAAGATCTATCCCTATAGAACAATGAAGTCACTCGTGCGGTGGAAATCAAGGTACAATGGTGACAATGACATTGCACGTGTTGGTGTTTCAGGCTATGCAGGGTACTACCGGGTGCCCTATTTATACCGGACACTCTACATCTACAGTGACGTGGCACCCGGCGAGTCATCACGGGTAGAGTTCTCTGACTGAGGGCTCCTGCCCCCTCTTCTTTCTCGCTCTCTCCTGTTCGATAAAACCTGATCCTTTCTATTATTCATGGATCTCTGGAAAACGAATGATACGGTTGTTCTCGGGTATCTCCCCCTCATGCAGGCGGACTGAATCGAAAGTGACACACGTAAACCTCCCGGTATAGGTGTTCACTATACACCTCCCGGTCTCCTCAAATCCCTGGAACACAAACGGAAGTCCCTCGGACCCCAGGAGGTCAGGCGCATCACAGACCTGGAAGTGGAGGTGTGGTGCATCTGAGTTCCCTATGCTGCCCACCACATCCCCTCCCTTCACGTAATCACCTGCCATCACCTGCACACTCCCAGGCAGCAGGTGTGCATAGCACGCATATGTTCCATTTGCCACCTCCAGGAGGACCTGGTTCATCCCTAGCTCGTCGATGGAGAGGTCCCGTATCTCCCCTACCCGGGGGTTATCAGAGATCCCATCCATTGTAGCTACCACAGTGCCGTCCTTCACTGCGAGGAGTTCCTCACCATAGCAGTGCCAGTCTCATTGACAAGGCCACTGCCTTGCTACCGGGAACCAGACTCATCCACCCGGCTCCAGTCGGACGCGAACCTCTGGGGGACCCTCATAGATCCTCTATAAGTGATCTGGCTCTTGAAGTGGTGGGTCGCAGGGCCACTCGTCTCAGTGACAAGCCACACGGAGCCCCGGAACAGAGGACCTATCGAAATGGGAAAACCCTGGCCAGGATCAATGAACGCTCCTGAAACAGCAGTCATTCGCCATAGAAATGCCTCTTCAACGAGGATAAGCCGATGATAGAGTCCCCCTGGCAGAGATCCAGGAGAGAACTTCAAGGCAGACAGGACGGTACCCTGACCTCTGGAGACCAGTCGCCTCGATATCATAGGCGAGGTGGTCTGCCTCGTCCCCAGTTACCGGGGTAGGGACGAAAGGGACACTCAAGATGATGGGAGGTGGCTGGATCGTAGCAAGGCCCCATTGCTGACACACTGCAGAGCCAGCAAGTAAGATGAGCGTAATTGAGGAGATGAGGAGCGCCCCTCGGACGAATAGGTTTATTTTATGGCCGCACTTTGCCTGCGAGGTCCCATTACAAGGTCACCCTCAAGATCGTGCCCATCAACCTAAGCCCCACCTCTCGAGGGCCTGGGCGAGCTCGCGGTGGTCCCGGGCATACTCTTCAGGCGGGATTCCTTCTAAGAAGGCGTCCACTGCCTGTCGCATCGCACGGGCCCCTGATGCGGTGCCACCCGGGTGACCATGAACGCCTCCTCCTGCCTGAAGTATGATGTCGGTACCGAGAGTGGCAAGCTCCTTTGCCACCTTTCCAGGATGGAGCCCCCCGCTCGCGACAGGAAACGTCCGCTTAATCCCATAAAACGACGCCATTAGGGCGGCGTTGTCACCCCTGACCTCATCGGCAGAGTGGCTCATCTTCCCTGATACTGTCCCGGTATGGAGCTGGTCACCCCCTAGCATCCGGACGAGGCGGGCAATAGGCCGCATCGCGATGCCATGGAAGGGGTCTCGCGTGAGTGCGGCATGCATCGTCCGGTGGACATGAATCGGTACTTTGATGGATGGGTCCGATGCTAGTGCCTCGAGTGCCGAAAACCCTGAGGTTATCACATCAACCATCACCATGTTCGCCCCAAGACCTATCGCCTCTTTTGCACGCTCCACGATCCGGTCTGCCCGCGTGGTGACATTGACCGCATAGAGGACCTGCTGCCCGGTCTCGGCCTTCGCGTCATCGAGCTGCGCCATCACCGCCGGGACGCGTTCCCTGATAGGACAGAAGGGCTGGTCAGTTAGAGTCTCGTCGTCCTTGATCAGATCAATCCCCCCAATCGCCGCTTCATAAGCGACTGCGGCCGTGTCGCCCGGGTCAAGACCTACCTTAGGCTTTATGATAGTACCTACATGGGGCCGTTTCGTAGTGCCAACAAGGTGACGGATCCCTGAGATCCCGAACTTCGGCCCCCGAAAAGGCACAAGTTCATCAGGGAAATCGATGTCGAGCAGACGGACACTCTGGAGCCTTGCGAGGCCAAAGAGGTTTCCCGCGATGACCGATAGGTACTGGGCCACGTTACCTACCTCAAAGATCTCCGAAGGGTAATGGATCTTTGTGGTGTATCCCTCGCCACAGGCTTCAACAGCCTCGACACTCCCATCGAGCCGCTTCACATACTCCTGCCTGGTCCCGATCCCGGTCCATGTACCGGTCGTCTCCTCCTCACATATGGCCACCGCGGCCTGCGCCGGGGAGGTGTCCCCCCGGGGCCTGAAGTAGTATGTCGCCACCACATCTTTCATTCGGATCTCCCCTCACATCCGACAAGGGGCGGCCAGGTCTTCCCTGATAATGCCCCTATCTCCCATCCCAAGTGGTCCCTGATGACGAGGTAAGCCATCTGGGGTGGGATCGCCCCCACTTCAGTCACGATCAGATCAATATACTCAGCCGGGGTAACATCAAAGGAGGGGTTCCTCACCGTCACATGGGGTAGTGTCCTGGAGATCTCTCCTGCGAGGACCTCTTCGCCGTCCCGCTCCTCAATCGCTATCTGTTCTCCAAAGATCGTCCTGGGAGCAAACTTGTAGGTCTCGGCTGCGACCATCACACTTGTTCGTGTCTCATGTGCGGTGAGGGCGATCTGGGAGGTCCCAATCTTGTTCACCACCGCACCGTTCACTGCAACGGCATCGGCTCCCACCACCACGAGGTCGACCTTCTGCATGAAGAACCGCACAGCAGAGTCCACGATATAGTTGGTCCTGATCCCCTCGGCATTCAGCGCGGTGATCGTGAGGAGGCCCTGGCCCCTTGGCCGCACCTCGGTGGCATATACTTCGATCCGCTTCCCCTCGCGGTGAGCTGCGATGATACAGGCAAGAGCGGCCTCTGAGTTGCAGTGGGTGAGAAGGACGTCCCCGTCCCTGATGTGCCTGGCCCCGATCTCTCCGATCTTCTTAACAGCCTCCCGTGAAGCTGATAGGAATGCCGATCCCTCATCATGGATACGAGTCTTAGCTTCAGGTACTGTTGTTGCTCTCCTCATGGCTGCCATCACGACATGGACCGCATTGGGAAGCGAGACTGCGGTCGGCCTTGTCGCAATAAGGGTCCTTGCAGCTTGCTCCATAGCACACCTGAATGAAGCAAGATCATAAGTCTCCTGGGCGGCGGCATGAGAGCAGAGCGCTTCCACTGCCAGACGGGCAATACGCCCGGCGCCCCGTACCTCCATTCCCCTTATCGCAACCACGGTCTCCTCGAGGGTCATGCCATATCAGGAACTTCAATGATGGGGAACTACATAGAAGTTATGAGGTGGTTCCCTGGTCAAGTCTGGGGTTGCAGTGGTGTTTGATAGTGCAGGGACACTCCTTCGTACATTTCGTGTTGCAAAAGACGTCCCGAACAGGCGCCTCCTGCCTGGCATCGAGACTGTGAATCTCACATTCAGCGACCCGGAACGTGTACTCCTTGTCCTCCACATCCACTCCCAGGAGGTTATCGACACCCCCCCAGAGGTGTACCTCTCTGAATTCCTAGCCTCTCGCGGGGTGGGGTTTGGTGTATCCTGCATGTGCCAGGTGGTTGCTGCCGATGAGATCGCAAAAGCCCTCTATGCAGACAGGACGGCAACGATCGGAGACCTCCAGGAGTGTATCCGGTATGTCTGGAAGATGTGCAGCCGCGAGTCGGTCCTCACCCTGAATTCCGGAGTGATCGTTCATATGGGCACTCGCGAGATCGAGTTCACGATCACCACCGGAGGGACGCCTTTTCCTGGTGCAAAAGAAGCGATCACCGCCCTCCACAGGATGGGGGTCCCTGCCTTCATCGCCTCCGGGGACCGGACGGTAAAGCTGGAACGAATGGCAGATTTCCTGGGGATTCCCCGGGACCGTGTGTATGGCATTGCAACACCCACGGTGAAGGCCCAGATTGTGAGGGACCTGAAGAAGGAGTATAGCACCGTGGTTATGGTGGGAGATGGGATCAATGACCTCCATGCGATGCGGGAAGCAGACCTCGCCATCCTCACCGAAGAGCAGTCGGGTGATAAGCCCATTGACCTCTACGAAGCAGCTGACCATGTTGTCACGACAGTTGGCGAGGTGGTTACGATCGTGGCGGCCCAAAATACCCATTAAATTCCATTAGATCCAGTCCTGCAAGGATAAATAAAAGGTAATATGTCACAAGTGCGAGAATAGGTAGGTAGAGTGAGGATTGCGATGACCCCATTGATCACCGTAGACAATGTTTCGATGGATTTTGATGGGACGAGGGTCCTGAGCGAGATCTCGTTCGAAGTTGGAGAGGGAGAGACACTCGGCATCTTCGGGAGGTCTGGGGCCGGAAAGACCGTGCTCATGCACCTCATGCGGGGGGTAGACCAGCCCCCAGCTGCTGGGCGCATCATATACCATGTAGCAGTATGTCAGACATGCGAGTACCTGGATGTGGGCAGTTCGGCTGGCATTCCATGCCCGGTGTGCGGAGGAGTGCTTTTTAAGGAGGACCTTGACCTCTGGGGATGTAGTGAGGAGCGGCAGAGGAGGCTCATGCGGAGGAGCGCGATCATGTTCCAGAGAACATTTGCGCTCTATGGGAATGACCGCGTCATCGAGAACGTCCTCCATGCCCTCGACGATATCGAATACCCACAGGAACGCGCCATATCCCGGGCAGCAGACCTTCTCGATCAGGTCAGGCTCTCCCACCGGATGATGCATATCGCCAGGGATCTTTCAGGAGGGGAGAAGCAACGGGTCGTCCTCGCCCGCCAGCTCGCCAAGGAACCATTTGCCCTCTTTGCCGACGAACCTACCGGCACCCTCGACCCTGAGACTGCCCGCCTCGTGCATACCATGCTCTCTGATGCCGCAGCGCGGAACAACATGAGCATGATCGTAACATCCCACTTCTCCCAGGTTATCGAGGATGTCGCAGACCGGGCTATTCTCATTGCAGACGGAAAAGTTGTCCTCATCGGCAGCCCGACGGCTGTGATCCACCGATTCATGGCAGATTATAGTGACACTGAGGAGTTCAGCCAGCCAGCGATTGGGGAGAGGACCGTGATCGCACGGGATGTCTTTAAGCGCTATATCTCAGTGGACAGAGGCGTCGTCAAAGCGGTGAACGGGGTCACGTTCGAGGTGAACGAGAAGGAGATCTTCGGGATCATCGGGAAGAGCGGCGCAGGGAAGACCACCCTCTCCCGCCTCATCTCCGGCATCATTGAGCCTACAAGCGGGGAGCTCATGATCAGGATCGGGGACGAGTGGGTGGACATGACAAAGGCCGGGATTGAGTACCGGGGAAGGGCAAAATGCTATCTCGGCCTTCTCCACCAGGAGTACGACCTCTTCCCGCATCGAACCGTGCTAGACAACCTCACCGATGCGATTGGCCTCGAGTTTCCCAAGGAGCTTGCAATGCGAAAAGCGGTCATCACCCTCAGAATGGCAGGGTTCACTGAGGAGAAGAGCCACGAGATAATGGAACGCCTCCCTGGCCAGCTCTCAGAGGGGGAGCGCCACCGGGTGGCCCTCGCCCAGGTCCTGATCCGGGAGCCCAGACTCGTGATCCTTGATGAGCCGACCGGGACGATGGACCCTATCACCAAGATCGATGTGAAACACTCCATCCTACATGCGAGAGACGAGATGGACGAGACCTTCATCGTCGTCTCCCATGATATGGACTTTGTAAAAGACATATGTGACCGCCTGGCCCTGATGCGGGGAGGACGGATCGTGATGATAGGAAAGACGGCTGAGGTCCTCGCAAACCTCACCGAAGAGGAGCGCAATGTGATGGGCAAGGTTGCGACGGAGTGAAACCATGGTATCGCTCCTCCTCGACGGGGACCCAAAAGATATCCCTGATGGGAGCACCCTGGGATCACTCCTGCCAGAGTGGGACTCGCGCATATCAGTCGCAGTCATTCGCCCCGGAGGATCACTCACGCAGGCCACCGAGAACCTCCAGTTGAAGACGAACGCAGGGGAAGTTGTCCTTGAGTTTACCAGTGGTGTTTCTCCGCTGGCCCCTGTCATAGACCTGCGAGAGTACCTGGTCGTACACTGGTCAGACCGGTACAGCGTCGCCTTTGGCCCATTTACAGGAGCATTTGTCCCTGAAAGGAGACCTTTCCGTTATTTTCGGGGAGATCTGATCCTGGGATGTGGTGGGTATGACCCAGGTCGGTCGTACCTCATATTTGCGCGGAAAAACCACATCGCAGACCATGGTGCACCCGCAGGGGGAGGGGTAATGGCACGGGTGGTGAGCGGCCGGGGCATGCTGGACCGGTGGGCAATAGGGGACAGGGTGCTCGGGATCTCTCAGGTGATGAGCGCAGCAGATACCACCCGCTCATTCACAACGACTGACCTTGACCTTTCCCTTGAGGAGGGGATGCAGGTCGTTACCCGTGTAGAGATCGCAGCATGGGGGACAGGGGACGAGAGTGTCAGCACAACCTGCGCGGGCTCTGTCGAACACCTCCTCCTAGCCCTCCAGGACGGCAGGTTCGTAGTCGGGAGGCGGGGAAGCACTCACCTCCGCGACGAACGCCACGCAGGGAGCGAAGTTGATGAAGAACTCAGGTCAGGCCGCCGAGAGGGGACCGTCACGGTCCGGACAAGTGGAAAATCCCGTGGGGCGGTCTACATCTACACCATAGACCTCCCCCCGCATGCAACACACAGCGTGGTCGGCCAGGTGGTCCATGGAATCGAGATCCCCAGACTCGCCCGTGAAGGAGAGGTCTTCGCAATCAAGGTCACTCCTCCACGGTTCGACCTCCTGGGGCTTCCCCTTGAGAAGGCACGAAGTGTTGCATCGATACGGGGGATCGAGGTGAAGGTGGACCACGGGGAGGGCGCGCGTATCGTGATCGGCCAGGTGCCCGGGACCACTTTGGAGGTCCTTGCAGAGAGAGCCGTTTCGCTCACCACTATACCGGTGGAGAAGGTGATCGATATCACCCTTGATGATGAGTGCGCACCTCAGTCCTGTCAGATCTTTCGACAGTTGACCGGGCTCTCATTCCATGACGTGGGACAGGTCCCATTCTACTTCACCTTCGAGGACGTCTATCTCTTCAAGCCAAGGATTCCACCAGGAGTGAAGATCATCCCAGAGAACCTGCCTGAAGGAGAGGTGGCCGCAGGATTACTTGCCATCACAAACGACTCCAGAAAAGGCACGGGACTCGTCGGTGTCCGGCTCTCCACCAACCGCGACTTCGGTCCGACGTCAGAGCCCTTTGACGGGACCAATGTCATTGGCAGGGTGCTCAGTTGCGAAAAGCTGAAGGGAATATCAGAAAAAGAGATAGTCTATCTGCGGGAGGTGAAAGGCCATGGCTGATTATGAACCTGAATATCGGGGATCTGTCACCAAATATGTCTTTGTGGAGTCGCCTGACATGACACCCGGTGATCTTGCCATACGGGCATACGAGATCGCCGGGGGCGTGATGATAAAAGAGACCTGCTTCGGCATCCAGGTGACCGGATCTGAAAGTGAGGTCGAGGACCTGGTTAGTCGCATCCGCAGCTTTGATCCCACCCACATCTTTGTCAAAGACAGGGGGTTTCCCCCTGGGGACCCAAGAAGGTGCCGTGCAAACCTCGGAGGGGCTCGCCCCGGATTCTTTGGCCATGAGTTCGAGATGGGCATCATCCGCCACATCTCAAGGGGTCTGCTTCGACTCCCATCAAGAGACCCAGGCATCGAACCACACCCACCCACTCCCGATCATACCGGGCGTCTTGATAGCGCCCGCTTAAAGGCGATTATCGCAGCAAAGGAGCCATGACCTATGGCAAAGGTGTTTATCTATCCCGCAACCAGCCTCATTCTCTCTGACCTCGTCGCACGGTTCGATCATACCCCGCTGGGGACCGCCCTGGGGATCAGGGAGCGGATCCAGACCCCAGGTCTGGAGTCTCCTCCCCTCCAGATCACACCAGATGACCCTAAGCGTGGCCTCAAATATGCCGCTGTCGAAGTCCCTTCAGGAGTCAGGGGGAGGATGGCAGTTTATGGCCCCTTGATCGAAGATGCAGAAGCAGCTATTGTCGTGCATGATGCAGACTTCGCCTTCGGCTGTATGGGGTGCGCGCGGACCAATGAACTGGTGAAGTTCATGATCCGCCAGCGTTCCATCCCGACCCTCGACCTGAACTATCCCCGGACTGAAGGGGAGGGGGAGGAGTTCGTCGCTGCGATCCATCAATTCCTCGCCTCACTTGGAGGCAGGCTATGACCAGTCCCGTCCGTATCGCACAGCTCTCCTGCGGCCCGGAGTACAGCGGGGTACAATCTGAGATCGAAGAGGCAGCCAGAGCTGTGGATGCAGAGGTCTTCTTCCCTGACTTAAAGCTCTCTGACATCAGGTCATCATTTGAGGCATTTGGCCTCGATGTGAGGAGCTCGGACCTTAAGCTGGCGATCGCCCGTGCAAAAGCCCTCGTGGAGGGTACTGTAGAGGCTGATGCGGTCTTCATCGCGACCTGCTTTCGCTGCGCAGAGGCGGCAATAGTCAGGAATGAACTGCGGCGATATATCCACGAGAACTCCGACCTCCCAGTGGTGAGCTACTCATTCACCGAGCGGACCACCTCAGGCACACTCCTCACCCGGATGGAGGCCCTCACCACCATTGCGCGGCGTCGTACCCTCCTTGCGCGAGAGCACCAGGAGGGCCTCACAATGGGGGTCGATTCAGGCTCAAGCACCACGAAGGCGGTGGTTATGCAGAATGACCGGATCATCGGGACTGGCTGGGTCCCTACAACAGAAGTGATCGCAAGTGCTGATGAGGCGATCCAACATGCCATCAGTGAGGCAGGGATACAGAGAGAAGACCTCAATGCAGTGGGGACCACTGGCTATGGGAGGTACCTCGTCGGCAAGCGAATCGGAGCTGACCTGATCCAGGAGGAGTTGACGGTGAACTCCAAGGGCGCAGTATACCTTGCAGGGGCTCAGCACGGACCTTCAACAGTGATAGATATCGGCGGGATGGACAACAAAGCGATCAGTGTTTCAAACGGAATTCCAGGGTCTTTTACGATGGGGGGTATCTGTGCAGGGGCGAGTGGAAGGTTCCTTGAGATGACGGCGAAACGTTTGGGGGTCGATATCACCGAGCTCGGTCCCCTCGCTATGGCGGGTCTTTCCAGAAAAGTCCCGATGAACAGTTACTGTATCGTATTTGGGACCCAGAGCCTCGTTAACGCGCTCGCGACGGGAAGCAGTCGTGAAGACGTGGCCGCAGCTGCCTGCCATTCTGTCGCTGAGCAGGTCTTTGAGCAGCAGCTTCAGGAGGTGGACATCAAGGAGCCCGTCATCATGGTGGGCGGGACATCTTTGATACAGGGCCTCGTATACGCGATGGGCCAGCTCCTAAAGACCGAGATGGTCGTCCCGCCCCACTCACAGTTCATCGGGGCGGTGGGCTCTGCACTCCTCTCATCAGGGTACATCAAAGGGCGGTGAGATGCTCCCCATTGAGTACTTCGAGGTCGAATGCGAGGAAGCGACGGGTGGAGAGCTCTACCAGAAGATTGCAGGGGTCGTCCTCCTTGACCATGACCTCATAAGGGTCATCGCAAAACTCCACATCTTCATCGACCCGACCGTCCCACTCTTTGTTGCAGTGGGAATTACCAAGCGTCTACCGGGACCTGTCCAGGTAAGGGATGTAGGGGATGTGAACGCACAGGAAGGCCGCATCACCATCAGCATCGCACATGAGACCCACCTCGCTCCGCTCCTCACCCTACTCTGGGACAAGTTCGGAAAGGAGAGGGTCGATCAACCCGACCGGTTCACTATCATCCTTCACGGCGTAGATCTGGACGCTGGGTCATTGATGGAACTTCCAGTCATCGACCCGAGCGAGGCGCTCTACAAGGACCTGATCTATGCCCTCCAGGTGATCCAGCCCGAGGGGTTCAAGGTCCGCCGGCAATTCTACGGGGATGGGAAGTTCTGGTTCGTTGCGAGTGAGAACACCATTTGTGAGGATATCATGCCTCTCATCCGCGAGAAGTTCGCACGTATGGGGGAGACCCTGTGATCCTCGTCCCAGTCACCTACAAAGGGGGTGTCTACCGTCACGATGAGGTCGTAGACCTGATCGAGGACCTCGGAGGTTCGATCATCCAGAAGCACGTCATCGCCCAGGAGGTGGTCCTCCAGGCCCTCGTCCCACGTGAGGACCTCGAACTCCTCGCGCAGGTGGCACGACCCCTCATGGGCGAGGTGACCCCATCTCCCCTCGTGGGTACAGAGATTGCGGTGGTGAGTATGAGTCTGGAGATCCACCACCTCCCCCACCCTTCCTGCGATATCGCGGAGTACATCCGGAGGAACGGCGCGAAGTCCAACGTGATCGGACTCGCGCGGGGTTTTGGGAAGCGGATCGCTCAGCTGAATGATGAGGAGCGGGACGTGATTAACGAGCATGACCTTGCTATCTACCTCTTCGGGAACTTCGCGCACTGCATCGAAAAGAAGATGCCGGTGCTGCGGAGGGGGATCACAGTCCCCATCGTAGTCTGTGGGGGACCTGACACCGCGACCCTTCGTGAGATAATCGACCCCCCGGTTGAAGGGTACTATGGTGGGATCGGGAGGTTCATGCACCGTACCAAGGAGTCTGAAGAGTTAGCAACCCTTGAAGGAGTGGTGGCCGAGGTGACCAGGGTTCTTGACCGCCGCCGGGTGGAGATCGGGAAAGATCCCCTCTCGGTCTCACCCGCCCGACTGATGGAGGTGGTGAGGGATCAGATCCCTGCCATCAATGAGGTCCTCTCCCCGACCCCCATCACAGTCCAGGTCGCTGGACTCAGGGTCAAACTCCCATACGATACCTTTGCAGGTCAGCTGAAAGCGTGTGAGATAGAGGAGGGGGTACGGGTCAGTGACGTCGCCGAGGTCCTTCCCTCACGGATGCGCGACTATATCCTCATCAGGGTAAAGCCGTTCTCAGAGACCTCCCTAATGGTATAAGCTGCCTTTCCTGGGGTCGGGCCCAATCCCGCGCCTGATCCCAGTGTGTCAGGTCTTAACTCCCAGATCAGAAGGGGCCAAATCCAAGCATCGGGGTGGTTCACTTCTGCGCAATAATGTGGAGTCTCGCCCCCATCACAGGTGGAGAAGAAGTTTTTTTGAGGAATCGCATTTCCGCGGCACAGGTTTTAAAGAAAGGGATTAGGAAAGCCCGGATAAGGGCTCACCTCACGCAGGATCCCTCCTGAGTCGGAGTGCAAAGGTAAGGATCGTCAGCCCATCTTTGTCATTGATCATGAGAGAGTCGTTGGTGAGGATGTATCCCTTTCCTTTACTGAAGAGGTCGATGAACGCCTGCTCCTGATCCATGACACCATCAGGAGTGCTGCAGTACATCTTTGTCAACCCAAGAGAGCCGATCTCTATTGTCCCCTCATCAGCAGAGTACTGGCCGAAGAAGCGGTTGCACCCCGCTTCACCTGATACCGTCCCGTCCTTACCGAACTCTGCGGTGATCTGCGTGCCGGCAAGTACTGAACTGACCAGATCCCCATCTGGTGCGATCGAGGTGAGCAGCCATACTGGGCCTATAAGATTAGGGAGATCCTCATCAGGGACGATAATCTCAAAGACGAGGACTGCTCTCCCATTCGCATCGGTCATCCTGAGCACCCCATCTTCGATGGTATAGCGCTCCGCAGTCCCGAGGAGCGTGAGGAAATCCTGTTCCAGGTCCATGACCCCGTCTGGTTTCTCGCAATACATCTCGGTCATTCCGAGGGCACCAACCGCAATTGTTCCCTGTGACGCTTGATAATCTCCAAAGTATAGGTTACACCCCGCGGTACCGCCAAGTGTCCCATCACTGCCAAAGCGTGCGGTAACCGAGATCCCTGATGGGATCTGGACCAGGGATCTCTCCGCTCCCCTGTACGAAGTGAGTTTCCACTCACTGGCAGTGAGGAGATCCCTCTCAACCCGAACCTGACCGCTCCCCTTAACCAGGTCGAAGATCTCGTTTAAGATATCGATGACTGGAGAGAGGGTAGCGGGTACTCCCCCATCTTGGGTCCAGACCGAATGGCTGCGGTATGTGATCATATAGGAGAAGAGGTCAGCGCCCCCTGATGGTGCAGGATATCTCGCTTTGAGCGAGATGAAATCTGCCGCTTCCAGGGAGGAGAGGAGGGCGACCTGGAGGTGGCCGGGTACCACTTCCTCTGCTGAACCACCATTCCAAGTCACACTCGCATGACCATCGGCAGAGAGAGTGAGGGCATCATCAACTCCCGCAATCCCACCACTCCTCTGATAGACGACAGGGGATGGTTCCAGCTGCTCCAGAGAGAGTACGCGCACTGAACTTAATGTTATCGGGACACCCCACATGTAGAAGTTTGACGCATTCTCATCCATCATCCCAGTAAAAGTGACCCGCAGACCGTCCTTCTGGTATGCCTCATCGAGGTTCCCGGGGAGGTAACTCTCCCCATCATCGCCGATGATGCCATAGAACCCCCCTTCCAGGTCGATGTAGCGGACGGTTCCAGTACTATTGACATCATATGCCTTGGGACCAGGGGGGATCCCCTCGTCTTTCAGAACCGAGATCGCCGTGATAATAACCGGAACTCCCCATGTAACCCCAGGGAGGACCTGCTTAATGGCAGTAAACCTGACCCTGAGGCCGTCCACCTTCATATCAGTGGGGAGGTTTGAAGGGAGGTACTGGGACTTATCGTCCGCAATGATGCCATAGACGGTCCCTCCGTCCACCAAGACCACAGTCCCATTCGTCGTGATATGGGGGGTGAGGGCAGGTCGTATGACCCCGGGGGTAACTAGGGGCCCAGGAACAGGCTGTGTACCCATCCACCCGCCTGGCCCCAGTGGGTGCGCAGGGTTAAGCACCTGGGCCGAGGGGGCCACCGGGGCATACCCTGATGGCATGATGCCAGGGTATGTACCCGGGAAGGGAGGGGCATTCACCGAACTAACGGTGGATACGCCTTGTGGCTCCCGAATGACCGAGATGGGGGAGGGAAGTTCATCCACCACCCATGCAAAAGGTGTATATGCGCGCGGAAATGCCAAGGATCCAGATACAGGTAGGATCGCAGGATCCGCCAGCAGGAGGCATGAGCTCTCTCCAGGTATCTCTGATGTACTGCTCGTGTGAGGTGGACCGTATTCAGGGCCCCCCTGGGGGATAATGGCATATCCCCCTGCCACTGACCCTGCAACAATAGCGAGGGCAAAGGCAAACAGGATGAGAAATCTTCGGACCATATTGTAGCTTCCTGTTGTGTCCATTGTGGTTCCCGGGTTGGGAACGTATAATCCAACATATGCAGGGCAGTTCATAAATAGTTCTCGAAAACTGCGAAAATTGTTGGAGTTTTGAACCGGGGAGTTCAATTTTTGACCTAAGTGTTACTCTCATCCCTGATGAAGACCGATTCTATCTGATAGATCCATGCACAAAGAACTTGAAGAGTTTGAGAAGAATCTCAACCAGATATTGGAGAAGGGTGTTGATGTAACCGCTGAAAAATGGATGGCGGCCATTGAAGAGGAATACGGAAAGACTCCCCTCATTTTTAAGCGGATGGCCGAGCGGCCTGATGTCCTCATCTCCCACCTCCTCTACAAGGGGGCGGTCACCACCACCAGCTCATTAGACCCGAAGTACGTGGAGTTGATCAGCATGGCGGTAGGGGCTGCTCTCCGATGCCAGCACTGTACCGCATACCACATGCAGGCCGCACTGAAGAAAGGGGCGAGTCGGGAGGAGATCCTGGAGGTTGTGCTGATATCAGGCCTCATCTCCAACTCATCCGTACTTGCGAACGCCTACCGGATTATCGACGAAAAACTCCTCAAGTGCCTCCCCTGCACAAATGAGGGAGTGGAGTAAGAGAGGGGCCAGTCCTTCATGGGGGTGCCACCCTGGCATACCGATCAGTCCGCCTGTCTGTTATTGAGGTGGGACCAGGCAGTTCCAGGAGGTCCCAATAAGGTCCTCCCTCCCAACACGGCGCAGCCCCTCCCTGACAAGGGGGAAGTTTTTGGGATCGCGGTAGTGAAGGAGGGCACGCTGGAATCGTTTCTCGTCCCCTTTCGGGACATGGACAGGTGCCATGGTGGCAGGGTCTAGGCCTGTGTGATACATGCAGGTGGACGATGACATCGGGGTGGGAGTAAAGTCCTGGACTTGTTCGGTATATATCTGATGGTCCCTGATAAACTCCGCGAGAGTGACCATATCAGCGATAGTACATCCTGGATGACCTGCCATGAAGTAGGGGAGGGGGTAGAGATGCAGTCCTCTTTTCTTCTTAATCGCTTCGACTCTCACAAGAAGATCCAAAAACGCCTGGGGACCGGCCTTTCCCATGAGGGAGAGAACAGGTGCGGCGATATGCTCAGGTGCCACTTTGAGGTGCCCAGAGATATGATGGGTGCAGATCTCCTCGAGGTACCCGCTGTCGTCGACAGGGATGAGGTCATAACGAAGTCCTGATGAGATAACGACCTTCTTTACTCCTGGTAGTGCACTGGCCTCCCGGACCATCGCAAGGTGGCGATGATGACCCGCATGTAGATCAAGGCCCGGACAGGATGGAGAACAGGCCCGGTCCGGACATGTCGTCTTCTTCTGCCACTGGGAGCAGGTTGTACCGAACATGTTTGCAGTCGGTCCTCCGATGTCCTGGATGGTCCCGAAAAAATCAGGCATCCTGGTGAGGCGTGCTACTTCGGACATGATTGAGACCGCGCTCCTGGACTGGATGACCCTGCCCTGGTGGTGGGTGATGGCACAGAACGCACACGCGCCAAAGCACCCCCGGTGACTCGTGATCGAGAACCTCACCGGGTCAAGCGCGGGGATGGGCTTAAGGTACGACGGGTGGGAACGACGGGAGAAAGGGAGGGCATAGACACGGTCCATCTCCCTCTGCGTGAGGGGGAATGCAGGTGGGTTTCCAACCACCACAGTCTTGGGGTGAGGCTGGACCACGGTCTTTCCATGGAAAGGGTTCTGTTCACGGGAATGGAGTGCAAATGCCTTTGCATACGTCTCTTTCTTGGTCGCAACTTCTGAGTACGTCGGTAGCTCCACGACCCCCAGAAGGGGAGATGCCCTCCATTCCCGTACCGGGACCGTATGGCAGGTCCCCCTGATCCCCTCAAGACCCCGACTCCCAGCTCCCGCCTCCAGTCGCCGCGCCACCTCCACCACCTGCGTCTCACCCATCCCATAGACGAGGAGATCGGCAGGGGCATCGGCAAGGACCGACTGCCTGACCCTATCCTCCCAGTAGTCATAGTGAGCAAACCGCCTGAGGCTCGCCTCGACTCCCCCAAGCACGATGGGTGTATTGGGATACGATGCATGGATGAGGTCTGCATAGACTATTGTCGCCCGGTCGGGTCGCTTCCTAACACCCCCCTCAGAGTAGGAATCGTGGCTGCGAGGCTTCTTTGCCGGGGTGTAGTGGTTGACCATCGAATCGACTGCACCAGACGATACCCCAAAGAAGAGCCGTGGCTTGCCCAGAACCATGAAGTCCTCTCTAGCGCGCCAGTCGGGCTGGGCGATCACGCCCACTGAAAAGCCGGCCTCCCAGAGCACTCTCCCAATGACTGAGGTGCCGAATGAGGGGTGATCGACATAGGCGTCCCCGGTCACGAGGACGATATCAAACTCCCCAATACCTAGGGCATCTCCCTCCTCCCGCGTCACGGGGAGGACCTCAGGCTGGGGAAAAAATTTTGAGTTCATCTACTCTGAAGGGGAGAGACCATCCCGCAACTCATCTCTGGTCCTGAAATCAGGGAGGGCAATGCCGGTCTTTGGATCATGGGTGATCTCACCTGAAATCCCGATGAGTTCCATGATCATCGCTTCGATGATGATGTAGACCTCAGCTGCACGCAGACATCCAGTGAAGACCGTACGGTGCCTCCCCTCGGACACATGGAGGTGTACCTTCACCCCCGCACCACAGGGGTAAATGGATCCAATACCGAGGAGGTCCCAGCCACCATGAAATGTTTCTTCATGAGTTACCGGGGGCAGGACGGGTTTTTCTGGGCCAGATACCAGCGTCCCAGAGGCAACCGCACCGAAGATCTGAACTGCACCATGCCGGATGCCACGCTCTTCAGCCACCCGGGTAAGGGTGAGAAACAGATCCTCTCCATGATCGATCCTCACCAGGATGACCCTCCCAACCTTCCCCTCTGTGACCTGAACCATATTCACACACTCATTGCGGGGGTAGAATTGGACACACCACTTTGTTTAGGATCCTTTTTGCCCTTATGCAGTAGATCTCGTGATAAGAAGATGGACATGAGGGAGAGTTGATAATATACACAATAATTTTTGTTCAACGGCCCCCTACACCCCCGCCACCAAACCCTCCACCGCCTCCAAAGCCCCCACCACCACCAAAGCCCCCAGAACCTGATCCCGATGAGGGAGGAGTGAAATGGGTGACTGGAAGGAATGTCCCGTAGAGGGCAGGTACCAATCCGATTGGCATCCCGGTCTCGGGTATTCTGACCGCGAGGGCCTGCATCGCCCGTTCCACACGCTCTCCCACCCCTAGAGCGGTGCCATATACGAGCCACTCCCCCCACATCGAGAGGTCCTCTGGAGAGTACTGCTGGATGAGGGCCAAGTCTGATAGGAAGTGAGCGAATGCGTCCCACTGGAGCTTCTCCTGGTAGTGGTCTTCACGCCAGTGACCAAAAAGAGTGGAGGGGAAGGTAAGGGCAATTCCACCCAGGAGGATAATGCCAAAGGACGCCACAATAGAGGATACAAAAACCCCCGCAATAGCAGGGGCCACGAGGATACCCATGATTGAGAGTGCAAAGAAGGCTGCTCCGATGAGGAGGACCGGGACCAGGTGCTCCCGACCGTCCACCACGTACGCAGTGATAAGGAAGGGGTCGGTATACCCGGTCAGGCCCGAGAGGTCACGCTGGAATTTCAAGATCTCGCTCCTTGCACCTGTGTCTCTGGCTGCCCGCCCTGCGAGGTCTTCTAGTAAGGCCGTGTCAAGCACCCCGTCCTGCCCATTAGCACGGAGTGCCATTAGAACACGCCGCTCATAGGGGTCTTCCACGGCTGCATTCTCTAAAACCGTGATCCTCGCCCCCTTTCTACCCGGGTTGGGTGTGATACTGATGATTCCACGGCGATGGAGGTCTAACAGAGTGGCGTAGAGCCCGTCGGCATCAAAGGTAGTGGCGTCGCCCTTGAAGAGAAGGTTCACCTGCCATGGACGCATCTTCCGGTTTGGTACATCACTCAAATACTCAGGGACAGTGAACTCTCGCTCCCTTCCATATTTTGTATACATCCAGAGGAAGATAACCGGGATGAAGAAGAGGAGGAGGAGTGAGAGCCCACTGATGAGCATGGCAAAGAGGGATGGGAGGATCGCAGTCCAGGGGTTGGACTTCTCAGTCTGTTCCTTGACATTCGCCTCAAATACCGGGAATCCCTTCAGCTCCTGCCAGCCATCCGCACTGAGGAGGACCTCGATACCCAGTGTCTCGTCAGCTGCGACTGGTCCTGTGATCAGGTAGGTCCCCTCTCCCTCATGGACCGAGAGCGTGGGAGGATGGGGGTACACAGCGATGACATCCCTTCCAGGGACTGTGATCGCGACCTCTCTGAAGGGGACATGGCGGGTGGCGAGCTTGATATTGACATGGCGGTTTATGAGATCGGACTCTATAGGGGGTGCAAGTCGGAAGGTGTATACCGCGGTGTATATGCCGGGTGAGAAGTAGCCCGGGTCATACATCCCCACTTCGTTTTGCTCTGCGAGGGATCGGATAACCCCTGCATAAGAGTCTCCCGCCGTACCCCCCGGGAACGTCACCTTCCCTTCGGAGTCCTTCATATACCCAGTAGTGCCGGGCGGGACCTCCATCGCTTTGAACTGGACCGAAGGATACGAGAGGGATTCGGAATTGAGGGGGGCGTCCCAGTACCGGTATAGCATCCGGTAAGTATCACCAACACGGACATCATAACTATAGCGCTCTTCGAGAGCCCCGTCCTCTTGAAACGTCGCCTCATACCGCGCTACCGAGAGATCCCCAGCCGTAAATCCAGGGAGGACACTGATAAGGAGGAGAAGGAGGGCGACTACTATGACACTGATACAAAGAAGGGTCGCTATCTGCTTCTTCTCACTCACAGCCGGTTCCCTTCAGAACTCGATCTTGGGCGGGGTAGCGATCCGCTCCTCGAACTCGAGGTACGTCAGCTTTGCAAGGCCGATGAGACGGGCGATGAAACTGGAGGGGATGGTGTCGCACATCGTGTTGAACTGCTGGGAGATGTTGTTGTAGGTATAACGCTGGCGCGCGATCTCATCCTCAACCTGACGGACAGCCTCCATGAGGTTTGTCACCGTGGTGCTCGTCTTGAGGTCAGGGTAGTTCTCAAAGACTGCAAATAGCCTCCCAAGAAGGGACCGTGACTGCTTTTCTACCTCATTGAGGTCCCCCGGTCCAGCGGTAGCAACACTCGTCCGCATCTCAGTGACCTTCTCCAGGGTCTCTCTCTCGAACTTCGCATAGCTCTTCACTGCGCCGAGGAGCTCGTCTATCATATCAAGCCGCTTCTTCATCGCAACCCTGATCTGGCCAAGGGTCGCTTCAGAGGAGTTCTTCAGGCTGAAGAAACGGTTGTAGACACCGATGAAATAGAGCACAAGGGCGATTATGATTATTACAATGACTGCGAGAACGATCCAGGGAATGAGAGCACCGAGCACAGGAACCTCTCACCTCATAGGAATAAGGGCAACCATTCACTTGAAACCATCGGAACCAACCTTCGAAACCCAGTGGGGTGAAGCAGTTCAGAAGAAGGGGGAAGTGTCCTCCCTCCTGATCTCCACCCAACACTTAAAAGCGATAGCTAAAATCCATCTCACGTCAGGATGATCGACCCGACCACCCGGAGCTTCCCACCCTCGAGGTAGTGTAGGAGGGCTTTCGCCCCCGGGAATGCAACAAGTTCCTTTTCAGTCCTGATGGTGAGGAGGGGGCGGTGCCAGTCACCGGCATTGTCCACATAGGCTACACGGGCGGGGAGGAACTGCATCCAGTGTCCGATGGCAAGCACCATTCCTTCGCGGAGTGGCGCTGGCCAGTACTTCACGAGGTGCGCCCTCCCCGCAATCGTGGTACTGCTTGTGAGAGCAGAGTCAGCAGAGAGGACATAGCCCCGATCGAGCTCGTCTCCCTCGACTCCCTTGAGGGCGAGGCCCGCACGTTCACCTGGTCCCACCTCCTCTGCATCATCGTCATGGAGCTGGATCGATCGGATTAGCGCAGCCTTACCGGTGGGAAGGACCTTCACAGTCTCGTGCCGCTTCAGGCAGCCCCTCACAACACCACCCAGCACCACCGTGCCGACCCCCTTCACCGGGAAGGCGTGGTCCACAGGGAGGGCCCCCGGTCTCTTGAGGGTCGCTTCATCGGGTTGTACTGCTGCTGCCTCCAGAAGGAGCTGCTCCCGGAGGACCATACGGTCGTCGGGGATGAGGGGGTAGCCCTCTACAACCGTCCCCCTGATGAGGGGGAGGATCTGCTCATGGGTGAGGTAATTCCGGAGGATAAGGACTCCGTTCTTTAGCCCGATACAGTCCAGCATGAGCACCGTCTCACCAAATGCCGCATTGATCTCGTCGACGACGAGGATGGCCTTCCCAGCCATGGAGATGGCGAAGAAGAGTGAAGAGAGGCGCTCAGGGTAGCGGGACGGCTCGATGAGGGTAACAGTGACATCATCGCGCTTGAGGTTGTAGAAGGTGATGTCACTCTCGGTTCCTTTCTTGCCAAGGTCTTTGGCATACTCAGGGGGGGATATGAGGGCTACAGTGAGGTTGGGCATTGAAGTAAGGTCACCTGTTAGTTATAATTAGGACTCAAAACGAAATAATTCTCATCTCTACAAGGTCTTTCTTGTAGATTAATTAATTGGAATATTAAACATGAAATTACATAATTATATGAAAAACGATTTGTTAAAATTTATTCAATTCCTTTTTGCCATCCTAATTATCATCTATCTCATTTTCTCTTTTAATTTCCAATTACTACTCTCTGAACTATCAAGTATAGATCTTCGGTTTCTAATTCTAGGAGGTTTTGCATATCTTCTGAACAACATGCTTATGGCATATCGGCTTAAGGTGATTTTAAAGAAATTGGGGAGTTATATCCGATTTAAATTTGTATTTCTATCTCACATGGGAGGAATGATTGCTTCTGACGTTACCCCTGCCAGAAGTGGATACATATATACTGCATATGCATTGAAAGGACATGGAATCGATTATTCCAAGGGGCTTGCCAGCATAACAAGCACATTTATATTTGATTTAACCTTTAAATTAGGAATTGCAGTAATTGGGATTGCATATATTTTCTCTGCCATTTTTTATATTGAATCAATATATTTTCTTATTTTATCTTTCCTTCTAGTAACTTTTATTATTGGAGTATATTTAGTTATAACTTATAAAGATGAATTTTCAGAGAGGCTCTTTAAAAAATTCAAACTAAAAAGGGAAATATTGGATATGTTAAGTCTAAATAAAAAAATACACACTATGCTGCCTTTTATATTTTCAATATCATTTTTCGGGTGGATTTTAAGGGGTGTCGAATGGTTTTTAATTGCCGCTGCTATCCAAGGATGTACTCTTAGTCTCACCGAATCCTTATTTCTCAACCCTCTTATTACTCTCTTCTCAATTATACCACTTACTCCAGCAGGACTGGGAGTTCAGGAAGCAGGTGCAATAGGCATTATTAGTCTTTTTGGGATTGTACCTAGTATAGCATTACTGTTCGCCCTTACAGTCCGAATAATTGAGATGGCAATTGATTCTATTGGCTTATACACTTTTTTCTATAAGGGTTTAGGCGATGCTGATCGCATACAATATTATAACTCTATAAACGGTGACATCGATGAAAAGGCCTATTATTCGGATCTTCACGTCCAAAGATTTTTTCAGCAGAGAAGAACAGATAAGATTATTAAAGCATTTAATTTAAAAATAGGTAACATTCTTCTTGACATTGGGTGTGGTAGTGGGGTTCAGATTGCTACTTCACATCCAGAAAATTTCAATGCCATTATTGGAATTGATATAAATGAAAATGCCTTGAAATTTGCCCGCTCCAAGAACATTCCAAATGCCGATTTTTTAATTGCTGACGCCCAACAGATTCCATTAAAAAATGCGTGTGTTGATCATATTATTAGTGCAGAAATAATTGAGCATCTTCCAAAACCAGAAACCTTCATTGATGAGATAACTAGAATTTTACAGGATAAGGGAGAAGTTGTTATTTCAACGCCGAATGAGATCTCAATCTGGGGTTTTTATGAGGTGTTGTGGGATATATTTGGAAGAGGGCGGAATTATGGAAAGACACATTTTCATTTCTTCTCTCGATATGATTTCTATAAATATTTTAGTCATTATACCGAATATCATGCGATTACTCTATTCATTTTGTCACCACTAATTGCCCTCTCATCAAATAAGTGGGCAATAAAATATGGTTTGAAAATTGATTCAATATTTGAGCGGTGGGGATGGGGGGTTATTATTATATTCCATGCAATAAAATAGATTTGTAGGGGAATTAAATATAAATTGACATTACTTAAATGTTTGAACGAAACGAAAAAAGAAAATATTCCCAATTTGGGCTAAATAATCTATAAGAGTTAATATCCGTAGTTTACTTGTACCATCTCTTCTATCACAGAAGGTAAAAGGAATTTCTTTGATTTTGTTCCAATTTCCCCTCCCAAGTATCTCAAGGAGGATCTTATATCCTCTCGGTTTCAAGCGAATTCCTTCTATCACCGAATAATGGACCGCAAAAAACCCACTCACAGGATCTTTCACACAGGGAACAATAAATCTTGCAATTGTTGTTGCACCCATTGACAGGACTCTACGTTTGAGTGGCCACTGTGCGATTCCACCGCCCCTGATATAACGACTCGCAATGGCGATATCGTTTCCTTCTCGAATTGCATAATAAAGATGAGGAACAAATGAGGGCGGGTGAGAGAAATCAGCATCCATCACAATAAATATCAATGAATCTGATTTGTAAAATCCTTCAACAACTGATTGAGAAAGTCCTGGATTTTCTCTTCTCACTATATAGCGTACATTCGTATTGGACTTTCGAATATCATCAATACAGCGAATGGTATTGTCTTTGGAATTGTCATCAATAACTAAGATCTCACCATGAATATTATGAGTCTGCAATTCAATAATTAATTCTAGAATTAAATGTGGGATTGCCATTTCTTCATTTAGAGTGGGAATAATAATAGTACAATCGTACATTTATTTATCTCCCAGCTGCGATACGCTTCGCATCTTACAATTATTATTTATATACAAGCCTTTCATCCTGGAGGTGTCTTCACTTTTTTGAATAAATCAGGCAGTATTTCATCATATTTTATGAAAAATTTTGAGGAGTTTATTGTCAGTTATAACATTTATAAAAACTCAGAGGATCTGGACGTGAAGAGGTGAATCCCTGTATGCTGACCAAGATATTGTGTCTGATTGTCCAACCAGCGAAGAATATTTCCTCCAGGATCTGCAGCATTAACATCAGACGTAACAATATAGAGTGTTTGAGTTGTGTTTGTACTTCTTTTAATACCAATAATCCCATCTACCGACGATGCACCATATTCGTACGTTTGATCAGAAAGATTTGAATAATAATAATCGAAAGGGTATTTCATATACGCGGGGATAAGGACAATAACCTCTCCTCCTTTTGTGGCATCGGTTATCAACGGGGCAAGTCCCCTCCAGTCCTCTTTTGTATAAGTTGAATAGTAATTGGTGAGAAAAGGCAAAGAAAGGATAATGAAAATTAATATAAATATATAGATAATACGATTATCTCGAACTAATTCATACAGAATATTATATGAGAATGAAATCCCAAAAAAGTAGAATGGAAGAAGAAAAATAAGATATCGAGGGATCATTGGCATCTTTGATGACAAGATTACACTTAATAGAAATGAAACTCCGAGTATCAATGCGATGAGAACAACGCTCTTACTTTTCTTTCTTATCAACTGAATGCACCCTAGTAGAAATAATGCAAGAAATACACCTAATACAAGAATATTATAACAAGAAAACTGCTCTAGGCTCACATTGATCACTGATAGCCCTTGCAGGCCATATGTTGGTGCGGAGGAAGTAATTTTAAAAAATAAATTCACCCCAAGTAAAAGCAGTGGGAAACATACAACAAAAAAGACGAGAAACCCCATAATAAAGGGTATTATCTTTCTGATATTTCCCTTTAAAGAAAGTAGATTGTCTCCAAGTGCATAGAGAAAAAGAAGAACAATCGCAATACCAACATAGAAATGTGCCCATACAGACAATGCAGCAAAAAATCCGAAGATACTCCACTCAAACCAGTTATTACGTCGTAATGCACGGAAATAATAGATCAATGCAATGGAAAAGAAAAATAAAACAAGAGTATAGGCCCTCGATTCTTGTGAATAAAAAATATGAAAAGGAGAAAATGTTAGTAATGCAGCTGAAAGAATTCCGACATTTCTGTCAATAAATTCTGACCCAACGAAATATATCAACGGAATTGTTAAAAATCCAACCAAAGCTGGAATAAATCGTAAAATATACTCGTTATTTCCAATAGATAATGCATAATGCACAAGCCAGTAATATAGGGGAGGATGAAATTCTCCACCTTCTGCAATGATGCTCCAATAATCTAATGGAGACTTCTGAGCAAAATAAAAAGTCATGGCCTCATCGAGCCAAATTGAATTAAAAGTAAGATTATAGAAACGTAAGAATAATCCAACAATTGTTAGTATAATTAGTACTTGTATATACCTGCTTGATCTTAAAACAGACAGGAGTGACTGAATACTATTTCGATTTTTAGAATCACCACTTGGTTGAACGGAACTATCAAGATTGCATTCGGCGTTTTTTGTTTCATGGGCTCTTCTTTTCTTATGATCGACTTTCATCTCATCCCTCATCCCTTACTTTTTTTATTTCAATGTTCTTTATCAGAGAATAACTATAGGTACTCTGTCTAATTGATCCGTTATTCTTTTAATTAATCATTTCCAACTACTCGGAAGAATCTTCTAATCTCAAACCACACCCGAATGATGGTTCCAATAACTAATTTCGCAATTATTAGCGAATTCTCTTAACCAATTGTGGTTGTAACATAATTCAGTGAATTTACCTTATAAATTAAATAATTATTTAAATAATTACTTTCTGCATTATTCCTGACTGATAATTACCTTATTGTATTAACATTAGTAATTCTTGCAACAACAACCATAATGATACATTTATCTGGTGGGTTGAGAATCACTAATCCGATTGACGGTAGTGAATGTGGCAGATCATTTACTCGATTACGATTATAATCAAATACCAACATCAAAAACAGAGTGCATAATAATCTCCCCATGCCCCCGCTCTTCGCATATCGTGACAACTCCTGCGACCCAAAGAAGTGCACCGCAGCAAAGCTCGCGCGGTACGGACTCGTCACTATCTTTCCGCGCCTCGCCCAGGTTCACCGTTCCACCCTCCTCCTCGACCCCACCGCAGAATATGCCCTCTCTCCTGCTGATCTCCCGGTCCGGTCCATCACCGCCATGGACTGCTCATGGAAAGTACTCGAAGCGGCAGGTAAGCCCCCCGTAAAACGACGACGGGCACTCCCCTTCCTCCTCGCCGCAAACCCCGTCAACTTCGGACGGCCCTTCCGCCTCACAACTGTTGAGGCTTTTGCAGCCGCTCTCTTCATCCTCGGAGCGCAGGACCAGGCCACTGAAGTGCTCAGACCATTCTCCTGGGGTATAAGGTTCTTTGAGGTGAACGAAGAACCCCTTACACGATATGCGGCTGCTGCAGACAGCACAGAAATCATCGCCATTCAGCAGGACTACCTTTGAAACTCGGTCTGAATAGTTTCACGACCTGTCAGGATCACTATCACTCCATCCCCTCGGCACCAGTTCCTGCATCGGGGGGTACAAAAAGTCAGCGATGAACGAAGGCCCATAGAAGGCTATGCAACACGAAGTGTTGCATACCAGAGATCAAACAACTCGAAAGATCCCAAGGATACCCATAAGTGTTCCATCAAGATCCTTTCCTGCCGAGAAGTGTCCTGACAGCATCACCCTTCCTGATGGTGTAAGGAGACCAAAGACGACTTCCCGCTTGCTATTTTGCTGAAGGTACCTGATCATCCCAAGGATCGAGCGTCTGTACTCCGAAGCGACGAATTGGACGATACTCTTCCCAACCAGTGGTGTCCCGTCACTGGAAGCCGAGATCTCGAGGAATGCATCATTGGCATAGAGGAGACGCCCCACCCTATCAAGGACCACGATGGGGTCCCCCGCTGATCGGAACAGTTCAGGTAACTGGACACCCGCAGCTGGCTCATGCTTTTCTTCCACTGGAGAATTATCTTTGATCGGGGGTGCCAACTCCATAGTGACTGCATCCAGCTGTGCCTGCATTTGAGGTAGATCAACAAACATGGTCCCCTCCACGGCCCGTTTCCATGTCGTGATATCCCTTATCGATTCAATCACCCCAATTACGACCCCGTCACGATTGGTCAGTATTGAGGCCTTTCCCCACACCATCCCCCCCATTCCGTTGTGAAAAGAAGAAATGAACGTCTCTGCAAAGATGTTGTTTCCAAGACGGCGGACCATCGGATATTTCTGGGCCATCTCTGTTCAGGGAATGTTAATACGTTGAGACTGGTAATTCCAGATCATATGATCAAGGTTGCAGTTAACGGGTATGGCACCATCGGCAAGCGTGTGGCCGATGCAGTCGCTGCTCAGCCCGATATGCAGATCGTCGGAGTCTCAAAGACACGACCTAACGCTGATGCAAGCATAGCAATGAACCGTGGATTCCCCCTCTTCATCGCTGACCCTGCAAAGAAGGGAGCATTCGAGAAGGCCGGTATCGCTGTTGCAGGAACAATCGAGGATATGATCAAGAGAGCAGATCTAATCGTGGATGCGACACCGGGAGACACGGGTGCAAAAAACCGGATTCTCTATGAAAAGGCGGGTGTCAAAGCAATTTTTCAAGGAGGAGAGGAGCACGAGGTTGCAGGATTCTCATTCAACTCGGACTGCAACTTCAAGGATGCCATCGGAAGGCAGTTTGTCAGGGTAGTCTCCTGCAATACCACCGGCCTGTGCCGTATCATCAAGGCAATGGACCGGGAGTATGGAGTCGTCAAAGTAAGGGCAGTGATGGTGCGGCGCGGTGCAGATCCAGGAGAGATAAAGAAGGGGCCGATCGATGCAATCGTCCTTAACCCTGTATCCATTCCCAGTCACCATGGCCCTGATGTCCAGACAGTACTCCCCAATATCTCCATAGTCACACTCGCTATGATCGTCCCCACCACCCTCATGCACATGCATGCTATCCAGATGGACTTGGTGTCAGCTCCTGCACGGGAGAGGGTCATTGAGATCATCAGGAAGCACCCGCGTATGGGCCTTGTTCCCAGGACGAGCGGGATCACCAGTACCGCAGAGCTGAAAGAGTTCGTGATGGACCTCGGCCGCCCACGTTCAGACCTCTGGGAGAACGGCATATTTGAGGACTCTGTCGCATGCGATGGGAACGAGCTCTACCTCTTCCAGGCCATTCACCAGGAAGCCGATGTCGTGGTAGAGAACGTCGATGCCATCCGGGCCATGACAGGAGTGGAGAAAGACCCTGATACTTCGATCAGGATGACAAATCAGGCACTGCACTTCCAGGCGATATAGAAGAACCATTAACCCACGAAACCTCCCATTACATCCCCATGGATCCTTTCACGCTCGCAACCCGCAATCTCGTGGAAGTCGTCACAGATGAGGAACTGGTGGCACTCCTCAAGACCCGTGAGCCCCGGGTCTATGCAGGGTATGAGCCGAGTGGGGAGATCCACCTCGGCCATCTGGTCACGGTGAACAAGCTGATCGACCTTTCAGAGGCTGGGTTCTCTATTACCGTGCTCCTCGCTGACCTCCACGCATTCCTCAATCGCAAGGGGTCTATGGATGAGGTACGGGATCTCGCGAAGTATAACCGCCGGTGTTTCGAGGGACTTGGTCTCTCTGGAGTGAGGTATGTCCTTGGTTCAGATCTCCAGCTCAACCCGGATTACCAGATGAAGGTTCTTGAGCTCTCTCAACAGATCACCCTCAATAGGGCCAAGCGGAGCATGGACGAGGTCGGAAGGCAGATGGAGAACCCTATGGTCTCACAGATGATCTACCCCATCATGCAGATGGTCGATATCGCAACACTGGACGTCCATGCGGCAGTCGGGGGGGTAGATCAGAGAAAGATCCACATGCTCGCCCGCGAACACCTCGCCGCGATCGGGGTAACCCCCCCGGTCTGCATCCATACTCCCATTCTGAATGGCATGGACGGTAAGAAGATGTCGTCTTCCAGTGGAAACTACATATCAGTGGCAGATGAGGAGGACGTCATCATGAAGAAGTGTGAGAAGGCGTTCTGCCCACCCGAGACAACCGGGAACCCCATCTTTCAGATCCTGCAGTACCATATCTTCCCCCGGGTCAGCAGCGTGCAGCTCGCACGGTCAGAGAAGTTTGGTGGACCGCGTGAGTTCTTCACGTACGGGGACCTTGAAGTGGCATACCTTGCAAAGGAGGTCCACCCACTTGACCTTAAAAAGACGGCCGCGAGGTACCTTATCGAAATCCTTGCTCCTGTGCGGGACTATGTCGGGTGAATCCCGCACAACTCCGGTGACCCATGGGAAAACACCACGAAGAAGATTTCGACCGTGAGATCGAGCAGTTAGGGGTCCGCGTTCGAGATGGCGATCAGAGAAAGGTGAGGGATGACGTCTTTGATGAGATAACTCTCCTCACCCTCTACCATCTTATTCATAAAAAGAAGCTCACCGCTATGGGCGGGCCACTCTCAACAGGAAAGGAAGCAAACGTATATCTAGGGACACGGGATAACTGCACCGTAGCGGTAAAGATATACCGGATCCGTACTGCCGATTTCACTGCCATGGGCAAGTATATCACTGGAGACCGTAGGTTCTCCAGGGTCAGGAAGACGCGCAAAGAGATCGTCTTTGCATGGACGAGAAAAGAGTATTCAAACCTTACAAGAGCCCGTGATGCTGGACTCCTCGTTCCGACGCCGCTGGTATGGGACCGCAATATACTGATCATGGAATTCCTTGGGATCGGAGACCAGGCATACCCTCAGCTCCGCCTGGTACCTTTGAACGACCCTGCAGCGGTCTATGACCAGATCATAGAGGACATCCGCGTGCTCTACCAGGTTGCACACCTTGTTCATGGCGACCTGAGTGAGTACAATATCTTAATGGGGGAGAAGCCCCACCTCATTGATATGGGCCAGTCGGTCACACCTGACCACCCTGAGGCCATACGATTCCTTAGGAGGGATATCATGAACATAAACCGCTTCTTTTCACAGTTCTGCGATGTGCGTGATGCAAATCAGACACTTTCAGCGATCACCGGAATACCCCTGGAGAACCTCATGCCGGGGGGAAAAGACATGAACCGTGAGGAGGAGAACAGATGATTCAGGAGACCAGGATCACCGGGGACCGTATTGGCGTCCTTATCGGAAAGAGTGGTATCACCAAGAAAGCCCTTGAAGAGAGGACAAAGACCAGTATCACCATCGACAGTGAGGAAGGATCCGTAGACGTCAGTGGCGAAGATGCACAGTCTGTGCTGAGGACCGTCGATGTAGTCACTGCAATTAACCGTGGTTTCTCCCCGGAACGGGCGTTTGACCTCCTAGACGATGAGGACCTCCTCCTCGATGTGATAGACCTCTCGCACGCCGCCGAGACCCCCCGTCAGCTCGACCGACTGAGGGGCAGGATCATTGGAAAGGACGGTTCTGCACGGGAACAGATAGAACGCCTCACGCAGACCCAGGTATCAGTCTTTGGTAAGACCATCGCACTCATAGGTCTCCCTGAGCAGATCAAGACTGCACGAGCAGCGATCGAGATGATCATCAAAGGAGTCCCCCATGAGACTGTCTTTTCATTCCTGGAGAAGAAGAAGCGGCAGAGTAAGGAGGACATGATCAGTTACTATTATTGAAGAGTGCAGAGAAGACATGAGACCAGTATATCTCGGATACGGGAGGCAATCACAAAGGTGATATATCCTTATCAATCTGAACGACACTCTACGATACCGCCAATGAGCATGACGAAAGTAAAACTGTTTCCATCCTGGCGCCTAAGAAAAGGGCTAATGGAGAAGTTCGGGATGGTTGTAGTGGGACACGCCACCACCAGTAATTCAGTTCAGCATGCGGTATTTCTATTGGAATAATAATTCCGGTATCATTGCTTAGAAATTAATATATCATATTTTTCTGGTATCTTCGAATGGAAATAAAGGGGTCAAATGGATATCACTGACCTCCCGATCCCGGCATACCTCAAGGCACACTACGAAAAAGCCAGTATACAGTCACTCTACCCACCACAGGTCGAGTGCATCTCAAAGGGGCTATTTGAGGGGAAGAACCTTCTGGTCTCGATCCCGACTGCTAGTGGCAAAACACTGGTCGCAGAGATGGCGATGCATCAGCATGTCGCCCGAGGAGGAAAATGCCTCTATATTGTCCCCTTAAAAGCACTGGCAAGTGAGAAACACGAAGAATTTGGAAAGAAGGGTATCAAGGTGGGGATTGCAACCGGGGACTATGACAGGAGGGACGAGTACTTAGGGAATCAGGACATTATCGTTGCCACCTCAGAGAAAGTAGATTCTCTCATCCGGAATGCAGCACCCTGGATTAATGCGATATCACTTCTCGTAGTGGACGAGGTACACCTGATAGACGACCCTGGACGTGGGGTGACCCTTGAGATGGTCATCACAAAGTTGCGGTATAAAAACCCCAAGGTCCAGGTGATAGGACTGAGCGCGACGATTGGAAACCCTGGAAGCCTCGCAGGATGGCTCGATGGGTCGGCGGTCACCAGCACATGGCGCCCAGTTGACCTCCGTGAGGGGGTCTTTTGGAATGGCAGGATCCAGTTCGATGGGACTACACGAAAGATTGAGGC
The DNA here is from genome assembly GCA_026394765.1 of Methanomicrobiales archaeon. Lineage (GTDB taxonomy): Archaea > Halobacteriota > Methanomicrobia > Methanomicrobiales > Methanospirillaceae > JAPKXQ01. The sequence goes on along the minus strand of JAPKXQ010000056.1, from coordinate 6,232 downwards.
AACAACCCGGTTCGATGATACCAACATCTGCCTCGACACGGTGCATGAAGGAGGCCAGTGCCTTGTCTTTGTCTCTTCGCGCAAGAATGCAGAGGCTTTCGCCAAGAGGATGGCTACTGCATTAAAACGGGATAGTCATGAACTCACCTCACTCGCAACCCGCATCGCAGCGCAGGCCGAAACTGAAATGGGAAAGACCCTCGCGGCGTGCATCGAGAAGGGTGCTGCATTCCACCACGCCGGGTTGAAGCGTGATGAGCGTTCGCTTGTGGAAGAAGGTTTCAGGAATGGCCATATCCTCTGTATTGCATCCACCCCGACCCTTGCTGCGGGCTTAAACCTCCCGGCCAGGCGGGTGATCATAAGGGACTACCTCAGGTTCTCTGCCGGAGAGGGGATGGTCCCAATACCGGTGCGGGAATACCGCCAGATGGCCGGGCGGGCAGGACGGCCACGCCTTGATCCCTATGGTGAGGCAGTACTCATCGCAAAAGATGGAGACCGCTCTGATCTCCTATTCGAGTGCTATATCAACGCCCCGGCCGAAGACGTCAACTCCCAGTGCGCCAATGAGGTTGCGCTGAGAACGCATATTCTCTCTCTCATTACCTCTGGCTTTGCCACCACAAGGGATGAGATCTTAAGGTTCCTCGAAAAGACCTTCTATTCCCACCAGCACAAGAATGCACGCCTCCTCCCACGGATCCTGGACAATATCCTTGTATTTCTTGAGCGGGTAGGGATGATCACATGCCAGGGGGAAACCACTGCTCCCACAGAGTATGGCTCTCTCGTCTCACAGCTCTACCTCGATCCCTGGGGTGCGGATCTCATTGTGAGCAACATCCGTGCTGGAGAGGAGTATTCTGATATCGCTCTCATCCACCTCATCTGTGTCACCCCCGACATGTTCCGACTCTATGTGAGCAATAGAGACAGCGCGTATCTTGAGAAGTTCCTGATCAGTGAAGGGGACAAACTCTGGGTAGATCTTACTGACGATGAGGAGTGCTACTTCCGGGGTTTAAAGACTGCCATGCTACTCTCAGAATGGTCCAGTGAAGTAGAGGAGAAGATACTCTGTGAGAGGTTCTCTACCGGACCCGGGGACATCTTCGCAATGGTGGATGTGATGAACTGGCTCCTCCATGCTACCGTGCAGCTCACGAGGATCTTCAGGCCTTCTTTCTATCCCCTCGTAAGGGACCTTGAGCTCTGTATGAAGTATGGTGTCAGGAGAGAACTCCTTCCATTAGTGCGCCTGCCTAACATCGGCAGGGTGCGGGCCCGTCGCCTCTATAACAACGGCCTTTCCACACCAGAAGCGTTGAAGGGAGCAGGGCTCTCCCGTCTGTCTGGTATCCTAGGCTCCGGAGTGGCAGGCCCGCTCCTCGAACACCTCACAAAGGGCGAGAGGACATTCCATGCGAGAAAGGACCCTTCCCTGGAGGTGAGTGATGATCCCGCTCTGGCACCCATAAAGAAAAAGAGAAAAGGAAAGAAAAGCGCCAGTAATGACGCTTCTCTAGCGGACTTTTAAAGAAACATCAGGCAGGATGAAAGATCCCACAATGTCGCTGCTCAGTACCAAGAATAGTTTCAACGAGTATCCAGTTTACGGCCACCTGAGTAGAGACGCAGTGTGTTGTGTAATTGGACGATTCTGATTGATGCACGGTCAAGATGAAACCTGAAACATCCCCCGTTCCTTAAAAAAAGCGAATATCGCTCTGGGCATCAATGAGCCAGGGGTATATGAACTATGGTCAGAATAACGATAGGGTAGAGAACAGATGGCACACATCCACTCATCCGCATACCCTGAGCAGGGGAAGAAAAGGGATCCGAAAAGAGGTCATGATGCCCCTTTACTCTGTCCGTTCCTTTCTTAAGGAGTGTCCATGACGATAGATCTGGGTAAGCCGGGGGAAATTGAGCCCTCGTATCATGTACGGAAAGTCAGGTTCACATGCGAAGATATCCCCCTATTCCTTGAGGTGCTCAACAGGATCGGCTCTTGCCATCACTGCAGCATCGTTCTGCTAGATGCCACGAGAGTTGCAGGTCTTGCCCATGTCTGCTCGGCTCTTGACCATGCAGTGCGCTCATGGAAGACATCGACCAATATCGCACGCACATTTCAGATGGAAACCCTTCTCTTTGCTGCAGGGAGCCGTCAGTGCACAGAAGCTGCACGGGTTGGTATCCACAAAGGTTTTAACATGGCATACTGCGTGTGTTATCCCAATTCCAAAGGAGTGTGGGATGATCTTGGGTTATATATGACCGAATCTTCCGAGGACTGGGAAGAGATCAATGTAGATAAAGAGAGATTTTTGATGGAACAGTTCGGAATCACTGCAGCTGAATTGGAGTGTGTAGGGCCAGGGCATATCCGTGACCTGGTGAAAGAGCGTGTCGCGCTCCTCTGGATAACAAGGTAATTTCCAGCTCTCGTGTTTTGGTCCACATTGTGGTTGAGAGTTCCAGTAATTACCCACATGTAGCACAATACTCTGATAAGGCTTTGTCTCATACTGACTTAATAAAAACCTCTCTTTTTGCTCTTGGTTTAAAATTTAGCGCAATTTTCTTAGAGAAATTATTGTGAAACGACTTTCAGGGTCGTGTTCGAGGTGCTGCATAGCTATATTCGTCATCCTGGACACGGTGAAACCCATTTGCACACCTGGAGAGGGCAGGAGATCCAAACAGTTCCCCAGGTCTGAAAGGCCAAGGATCATCTCCCTGCATGACTGAGTATATGGTGAATCTCCGGGAGGATAAGGCGGGTGAAGGCAAGTTCCACGGCGCCCTGGGACCCTGGAATACAGAACACCGCGTTTCCTCTGATGGTCCCGGCAATTGCCCTGGAAAGTATAGCCGAACTCCCTATATCCTGGAATGAGAGCATTCGGAATAGTTCTCCAAATCCGTCCATCTGTTTCTCAAGGAGAGGTCCCACGGCCTCGATGGTACAATCGTCATGGGTGAGACCGGTACCGCCATGAACGATGATACAGGAAGATGTCTTGAGTGCCTCTAGCACCTCCCTTCGTATCGCAAGTATATCATCAGGAACAATAGAATAATGCGTCATCCCAATACCCGCAGTGGAGAGCAGATCCTGGAGGCATTGCCCGCTCTTGTCTGTAGCCAGTGTTCGCGTCGATGAGACGGTGATTACTGCCGCCCTGACCATAATTTTTTCTGTATGCTCAATCTTTCCCATGGTCGGTTCTATACCTTGTGGGCGATTGGTGCAGATCTATCTTACGAGGCCTTCTTAACGGGTAGCGTGACGGGTCAACAAAAAAGATTTCCGTATGCGAATACTTCAGGTCTACCATGATTTGAGGAGGCTCTTTCATATCAAGCAACAATTCATCAAGGAACTGATGGTTCGTAGAAAAGCGATAAAACATCATGTGTTTTATATCGAAAAAGACGGTGAAAAGACAGTTCCATAGTTCGGATACATTCATGTAAATATGGTATCTTGATATGTGATATCGCCTGATTAGCAGAATATTTGGAGGGTAATATCAATATTTAACAACCAAATGCGATTATTGTAAAGGCATTAGTGCCCAACTGATATAAGGTCCCTGGCATGGTTCGGTGCCTTCCTACATCAAATAAACCGGATATCAGCTATTAGGTAAGATACTCTGTTGAGGAAGGGAACCCCATTATTTCCACTGGAGAAAAACGAAGTGGCAGATATTGGGTTTAATAAGGAGATCTTCAAAATCCAAAAGAATATAGGTCTGTTTTCTTATAAAACAGGCCCTTCATATGAACCCCTGGTTTAAGATGTAATACCAAAAAAAGCGTATCGGTTGAAACAAATGAATAGAAATGAATGATAACTGGAATCACTCGAGGGCATCGAAGATCGTGCAAAGCTCAGGAAAATAGTGTACTTAAAATGATCATTTATGGATTAGAAGACGCTGTCCAAAAATCTAGTAATGGCATATTACCTTCCGATTAGAAATTTCACTAATTATTGATGAAATAGGTTATCAAGTCAGAAATTGTGCTGCTTTCAAATCATTAACACCTACTTAATTGACAAAATAACTGGATAAATGAACAGAGTCGATTAGAACTTCATTAATTTATTAACTAATGTAGTAATCGAGGTAATCGAACTGTTCAATCTCGAACTTTTCATTCGCAATTTTAATCTAATGAACAATCATCTCTTCGTCATTGTAAAGAATGACAAGTTATTGTTCCATGGCCGTCGTAGGTACCCAGAGGTATTCTTCAATATATTCTTCACCTATATGGAAAGGTTCATTGAATATGGAGATACCTCAGTTCCCATTTACCATTCTAATGAAAATCCCATTCCAGCACCCAACGCAGCCTGTTAAAGACCGTGCGAGATTGAGGGCTGCCTCCGATTTTCATTCGTTTTGCCTGACCACAAGCGGTTATGGTGGTTCTAATAAAAACTCCGGTGAGGCTTCGCCTCATGCTCAATCCATGAAATGGCTGAAGAACAATGTCCTGATAGACCAGACAATTCTCACGCAGTTCCTTAAAACCTGATTTTGTTTATGACCAGAAACTCTATCCTAAAGATCGAGGAATGCCACAAGGAGGAGTGATCTCTACGTTGCTCGCTAACCTGACACTCGATGGTATAGAGGCTGTATTGGCACAACGATATTCCAAAAAGAAAGTCTACTTTATCAGATGCACAGATGATTTTCTCGTAACAGCCCCAAAAAAGGGCACTGTCCTAATTTAGACCGCAAAACGATAAAATAAAAATTCATTCCAGCTCCAAATATGATCTGATAAATTTTCAATCATTGACGGTGTCTTTTTGCAGGGTAGTGGGTCCATCCAGTTCCAATGGAATTGAAAAAACCCTAAAGCATAATTTAACGCAGATTTCTTTTTTGAAATGCATTTAGTTTTTCTTACAAGTCGACCCAATCTTTCACGGAGAATACTGTTGTAGTTTTCTACGTCAGTTGTTTCAATTTGCTTTGTGTCCGGGTTTCCATAGATGAGCTTTTTAATCTTCTCAACAACTTTACCCCCTTCGCGAATTTTAATTACCTGGCCGTAAATTAAGCAGTTTTCAGAATAATATTCTCCCAATACAGCAGTATAATCGTCATTTCCATCAGAATAGATTTCTATCTTATTATCGGTGGTTGGCAATTTTGTTCTTATGAACACTGATTCCACCATATCCCTGCATACATCTCGTGTCCGAGAACCTAACGAATATGCGAGGAAAAGACAGGAACCGCGTATCAAACATGTATAGATCCAGATGTCACCTTCATGATTTGCTCCTGTGCTTCTGGACTTAACTTTCTTTTGTTTTTTTTTACAGTACTCCAAAGTTCATCTACCTCAAATGTACTCAATTTGACATCTTTTAAGAGAAACTGAGTTATCGCTTCGGCGTGAATTGCAAGATCCTCAAGTAATTGACAAATCGTATCACGATGATGACCAGTTGCACGTTCGATGCCTCTGATTCCCAGCTTTTCAACAAGTAGTTTGCAAATGAGGATGATTTCGGATAATGTAAGATGTTTATGGTATAGTGGGGTATTTGCAGTCTCCACGAACCATGAGTTGCAATTATTACAGAAGTATTGTTGATGTCCAGCTCGATTCTTCCCTCTTTTTACAATGTCCTTGCCCTCTTCTATAAGGTAATAACAACATTTAGGATTTTGACACGTAATGTCAATTTTGCTCCGAGGTCTTGCCATGATATTTTCTTGCTCGTAAAAGAATAAATAATTATGCTGTCTTATCTAGGACAGTGCCCAAAAAAGAAGATAGCTGAAGAAATCTAGGAAGTCACCCGTGAATTCCTCACCGTGCGTGGGATGGAATTATCTGAAAAGAAAACCGTCATAACTCACATTTCCGATGGTTTCGAGTTTCTGGGATGGAGCTTCCAAAAATATCAGGAAACACTCTTTATAAAACCGTTAAGGAGATCAATTGAGAGAATCATAGAGAGGATAAGGGAGATTCGTCACAAAGGAGATGCATGAAAATAGGATGTGTTAATCGCTGTTTTTAAATGGTTGTTATTGAGTAGATGGAAAGGCTCAGAACATCGTATACCATTTCATTTTGATGAGTAAGGGTCAGGACATCGTGCACCTACAAGGATATAGACAGAATTTCAATGCTCATTTGGTGGAGCAAGATGAGCGAAGCCGAAGAAGAACGAATCACA
>JAPKXQ010000061.1 GCA_026394765.1 Methanomicrobiales archaeon | reverse complement strand
GATGTTTCTGCCCTCGATACGTTCAAATATCCTGCAGCGAGGGTTAAGCCTTCAACAGGAACCTCAATAGCGACGATTGATGATCTCCTCAACGGTCTCGTGAAAGAGGCAAACCAGCATGCCATGGCCTGTGGGGTTATCGTGGGGATGACAGGGAGAGAAGCAGCAGACCTCCTTTCTTAAGAGAATGAGAGGATTGCCATTCTTCACCAGGGTGTCCGATAATCTAGCAGAATGTCGGTCTCCCCCCCAGACACTCCCCCACCAACTGAAAAGCCCTGGATATAGCACTGGGAGGAGTTTTAGCCGCCCAAATCAACCGTCGTCTCATTGTGACCTCAAAATTATTGGCTAATGGATGGAGACGTTGGGTGCAAAGACCTCCTGAAAGGAGAAGGTTTATGAATGCCAGGAGGCACGCAGACGCCTCACCTCACGCGCATGAAAAACGCTCTGCAACCTCCCGTGCGCGGTCATCTCCCCGGGGTTGATCGCATGGGGGATATGGAATCAGAGTGCACCACCCCAGACCCAGGTAACGGCCCTTAAAAAAAAGAGGGGTCATCAGAGCCCATCAACTGGGAGGTGCGCGGTGGACGCGCAACCATCCATGCATTCTCCTCTTCACCGCTTCTTCTTCTTCTTCTGCGGTGCCTCTTCAGGATCTTTTCTCCTCGCGAGATAGATCTCGTGAAGGATCATCGCTGCTATCAGTATGATGGCGACCGGGATGATGTTGAGCGGGAGATAGCCTAATAGGGGCACTGCGAGGATGGCCTTTCCAACGATCCACTCCTTTTTCACGGGCATGATCTGGCCCAGACCCCTGTAGTCCATCCAACCCATCTGGTCGATGACTTGGTTGTTGTCCCCGAGGGTGATGTACCCTGCTGAAGGTGCCGTGTAGTTGAAGACACCTGCCGGTCCCTTAAGCTGGAGTTGCTGTCCCGGCTCTACCCAGACCATCGCCCGGTGAATGATAGGGTGAACACTATCTGCACCATTTGGTCGATAGATGATGACGTCGCCGAAGTTGGAGAACATTGAGTAATTCGATGCCTGCCCCTCGGCCCATGACTGGAGGGGTCGCATCCGGTCCTCCTTGATCACCACCACAAGGTCTCCCACATTCATGTGGGGCACCATGCTCTCAGACTCGATAGTGACCACCGCAGGCCAGGTCCCGCACAAGAGGTAGAGGGCGAGTGCGATCCCACCGACCACTATTGCGACCCAGAGCAGCTCCCTCACAAGCGAGATATAAGGGTTCTCACTCTCTCGGAAGGACTTCAGGAAGGCGGATGCCCGCCCCTTCTCCTCGTCTCCGCCACTCATTCCACATGAGTTGGCTGTGATCCAAGTTATAAGGATAAGGAGGGGTGATAAGGAGCATGCAGAGATATGGCAGGCTGACCATTGCGAACGATATCAGGAGACATCCTTGAGCTATAACCCTATTACCGTCCATACCACACTACCTTATCAGCCAGATGCTCGACACAAAAACTATTGTCCAGCGCTTCCTCGACATAAAACTGCAGGTACACCCCGAGGTGGTCCAGTACCTTACCGCGCGGGACGATCCGACCCTCATCGACCAGATCTTACTATCGGTACCTGACGATACCGTGGTCGTCTCAGTCCAACACATCCCCGGGCTGAAAACAGAGCGGGACGGGGTGCGCTTTCTCCCTGACCCTTTTATTGAGGTTGTCCAGGGAGCAGAAGGGTCTACTATGGGGGTGGGCGGGGTCGAGAGCTTCTCGCACCACTTCAGGGACCGGTACAACAGGCTGGGGGGCATGATACGGACCCGGGCCCATGCAATGCCCATTGAGGCCCTGATCAAGTCATCGCGGTTCCGGGGAGAGCCGGTCACCCTGATAGGAATGGTAATCGAGATCAAGAATACGAGCAACGGTCACCGTCTCGTCCATCTTGAAGACCCCACAGGTACCATCCCGGTCCTCTTTAACAAGGGCCGAGATGTCTTTTCAGACGCAAGTCAGGTCATCTATGACGAGGTGATAGGGGTGCGGGGCACACAGTCCCCAAAGGGTGAGATCTTCTTTGGGGACCAGATCTACAGGCCCGATGTGCCGATCAGCCACGCACCCTATGCAGGCACTGCCAGGGGAAGCGCAGTCCTGATCTCTGATATTCATGTAGGGAGCGAGACCTTTTTAGAAGAGACCTGGGAGAGGTTCGCTGCCTGGATAGGGAGTTCCCGGGTCTCTTACCTCCTCGTTGCAGGAGACCTTGTCGATGGGATCGGGATCTACCCTGGTCAGGAGAAAGAACTGTCGATCAAGGATGTTTATGAACAGTACAATACCCTTGCAAGGATGATGACCCGTCTTCCATCAGATATGCGCATCATCCTTGCGCCAGGAAACCACGACGTAGTCCGGGGTGCCGAGCCCCAGCCTGCGGTCCCTTCAGAGTTTCTGGGAAAGTTTCCAGGAAACTGTACCTTTGTGGAGAACCCTGCGATGGTGAGCCTCCAGGGAGTACGGTTCCTCCTCTATCACGGAAGGTCGATCGACGACGCCATCGGGCTCATCCCAGGGGCATCGTATGAGAACCCTGCACCCCTCATGGAGGGAATGCTGCAACGACGCCACCTCGCCCCGGCATATGGGAGAAAGACCCCCATAGCCCCGGACCACAAGGACCGGCTCATCATAGACCCGATCCCTGAAGTCTTTCATACCGGCCATGTCCATATCCAGGGACTCACCACCTACCGGGGGGTCCTCTGCGTGAATGCAGGGACCTGGCAGGCCCAGACCGCATTCCAGAGGCAGATGAACGTGAACCCCACACCAGGGCGGGCAGTAGTAGTCGATCTCGAGACCCTAAACCCCCGCACCCTGGATTTCTTGTGAGATACCGCATTTTTAAGCTTCCAGCGAGAATTGTACCCGCACGGTTCATCACCTTCACCAGGTGACGATCCCGGGAGGATACACGAGACATGGACCTCTTCATTATTGTGCCGATATGCGCGCTCATAGCGCTTGTCTTCGCGGCCATTGCCTATTTCACCATGAAACGTGAGGGGCCTGGCGATGCGACGATGCAGAAGATCGCTGCTGCGATCAGGTTAGGATCGATGGTCTACCTCAAAAGGCAGTACACCGCCATCTTCGTCTTTATCGTGGTGATGGCAGTCGTACTCACCTTCGCGATCAACCCGATGACCGCGGTCTGCTTCGTGGTCGGAGCCCTCCTCTCGGCTACGGCTGGGATTATTGGGATGTCCACCGCGACGTATGCCAATGTCAGGACGACGAACGCAGCAAAGCAGGGGATGGCCGCGGCGTTCAAAGTCTCTTTTGCGAGTGGGACCGTGATGGGACTGACCGTCGTCGGTCTCGGACTCCTCGGCCTTTCACTCCTCTTCTTCGGGATCAACTCATTCACTGAGGTAGGCCTTCCAGAGACGGTCAACATCCTCTCAGGCTTCTCACTCGGGGCGAGCTCGATCGCGCTCTTTGCTCGCGTGGGCGGTGGGATCTTTACCAAGGCTGCCGATGTCGGAGCCGACCTGGTGGGAAAGTTGGAAGCAGGTATCCCGGAAGATGACCCGCGAAACCCGGCAGTCATCGCCGACAATGTTGGTGACAATGTCGGGGATATCGCAGGTATGGGGGCAGACCTCTACGAGTCGTATGTGGGATCGATAGTCGCGACGATGCTAATTGGGGTCTCTGCCTTGGCCGTCACCCAGATTGGAAATATTGATTCATTAAAACTCGTCATGCTCCCGATGCTGGTTGCAGGCCTCGGGATCATCGCGTCCGTGATAGGTACTTTCTTTGTGCGGAGCTCTAAAAACGAGAGCAGCGCGATCCACAAGGCATTCAACACCGGGACGTTCATCAGCTTGATCCTCACCGTGATCGCGACCTACTGGCTCGTCACTACCGAGCTTGGGCAGCAGTTCATCGGGGTCTTCTGGGCCACGGTTTCAGGACTGGTTGCAGGGTTCTTGATCGGCCTTGTCACCGAGTTCTACACCTCCTATGACCGCTCCCCTACGCAGCGTATTGTCAAATCCACCGAGACCGGGGCTGCGACCGATATCATCACCGGCCTCGCAGTCGGACTCGAGAGCACCTTCTTCCCAGTCATCATCGTCGCGGCAGCGATCCTGATCGCAAACCAACAGGCTGGCCTCTATGGCGTTGCGATCGCAGGTGTCGGGATGCTCGCGACCCTTGGAATCACCCTATCCGTCGATGCATACGGCCCGGTCGCCGATAACGCCGGGGGGATTGCAGAGATGTCCCACCAGGAAAAGGGCGTGCGCGCGATCACCGACACACTTGATGCGGTAGGGAACACGACCGCCGCAATAGGGAAGGGCTTTGCCATCGGCGGTGCGGCCCTCACCGCCCTCGGGCTCTTTGCCGCTTACACGCTGGCAGTGCACCTCGAGGTCGTGGACATGCTCAACCCGACGGTCTTTGTCGGGATCCTCATCGGCGCTATGCTGCCCTTCCTCTTCTGCTCGTTTGCAATGACTGCAGTGGGAAAGGCTGCAGGCTACATCGTTCAGGAGGTGCGGCGCCAGTTCAAGGAGATCCCGGGCCTAATGGAAGGAACAGCCGAACCAGACTATGGCGCCTGTATCACCATCTCCACGAACGCAGCTCTGAAGCAGATGATTGTCCCCGGAGTGATGGCGATCGTCGCACCCCTTCTCATCGGCTTTGCCCTGGGGACCGGTGCACTCGCTGGCCTACTAGTCGGATCGATCGCGAGCGGCTTCATCCTCGCTATCATGATGGCGAATGCCGGGGGTGCCTGGGACAACACCAAGAAGTACATCGAAGCCGGTCACCTCGGGGGGAAGGGTTCACCTGCTCACAAGGCAGCAGTCACCGGGGACACAGTAGGGGACCCCTTCAAGGACACTGCAGGACCGGCATTAAACATCCTTCTCAAGCTGATGGCGATCGTCGCAGTGGTCTTTGCACCCCTCTTCCTCTGATCTCTTTTTTTAAGCCGGGGATGTGTGCGAGCAATCTCCTAAATAAGGCCTGCTTTTTCAGGTACATGCGCACACCGGTGCAGTATCACGCTGAGTGTAAGGGGTGGATTACAATGAGCACCCGGGCTTTTTCAAGGTCCCTTCATTAGTGGTTCCATGAGGATCACTCACCCAGGAGACCACCTTATCCCTGGAGGGACGTAACGATGGTCCCCTAGGATAACTCACATCTCGATCCTGGTCACCACGCCATGGATCTTGTGCGGGGGGAGCCTGTAGAACTGCACAAAAGAAGGGGAGAGGCGCTTTATGGCATTAAAGATCTTCCATATCAAGTTGTCTGATACGATCTCCTCCATCCCATAGAAGATCACCTTCTCATGGACCTCGGCCTCTTTGAGTATCACCTTGAGGTCGATCATCTGCATGTAACCGTACTCGACTGATAGGACACGCAGTCCCTCTCCAAGGTCCTCTTTGAAGCTCCAGGATAGCCCGAACGGACGGTCATGGATATTGATGGTGACCATCACATTGTCCTCGTAGAGGATGTTGTTGTTAAAGATCGTGTTGGTGATGTAGCGGGGGATATACGCCGGGTCACGCGCAAAGAAGAGGGCGGTCCCCCGAATCTTCCTGATACTGCTGTATGCCGCCTCATACCGCCTGAGGAACTCTTCAAGGGGCATGGGATTTAAGGAGCGGTAGAGTCTCTTTTGCCCGTTGATATAGATCATGATGATCGAGAACGGGACCGCGGCGAAAAGAATCGCCCAGAGGGCTCCTGAGGGGATCTTGGTCAGGGTTGCGCTGAGGAAGACCGCGTCTACGATGGTGACACCACAGGCTGCTACGCACCTGAAGAGCTGTCCCCGAAGCGCAAAGATCACACTCATCATGATCCCGGTGATGAGCATCGTACCAGACACCGCAAGGCCATACGCCCCTGCGAGCCGCTCTGAATAGCCAAAGGTAAGGAGGACAATGATGACTGCGATGCAGAGGAGCCAGTTGACAGAGCCGATATAGATCTGGGTCCGAAGCTCACTGGAGGTATACTCGATCTTGAGCAGGGGGAGGATGTGTGTGGTGACCCCCTGGTACACAATCGAGAATATGCCTGAGATAACCGCCTGGGAAGCGATGATGGTGGCAACGATGGTGAGGATTAAGAAGGGGAGATAGAGGAGGCTTGCTTCAGCAAGTACCATCTGAAAGAGGACGTTCTTTGCCCCGGGGTTATTCAGAAGAAATGCCCCCTGACCCAGGTAGTTCAGGACAAGGGCCAGAAAGACGAATATCCAGGCCTTCCTGATAGGCTCCTTTCCTAGATGACCCATATCGGCGAAGAGGGCTTCGCCCCCGGTCGCGCAGAGGATCACGTCTGAAAGAACAAAAAATGCTGCGATCCCATATGCCCCCATGAACCTTATGGCATAGATGGGATTGAGAGCCGCAACCAGACCCGGGGCCTGAAGTAGGGAGACGACCCCTGAAAGCGCGAGGACTGAGAACCAGACCAGCATCACGGGGCCAAACGTGTGGGCGACCTGGTCAGATCCCCGCTTCTGGTAGTAAAAGAGGCCGATCGTGATGAGTGCCGCGATCGTGACCAGGACCACCTGGTCAACATGACCGACCCCGGGAAGGAGCCGGATCCCTTCCACTGCCGACAGGATAGATATGGCAGGGGTGATAACGCAGTCGCCTATCATCAGCGAGACCCCGATAATTGCGAGGATAGTGACGAATGCGGTCTTCCGCGTCGAAGAGAGTAGGGGAGAGAGGATCTCTTTAAGCACGATGGTGCCCCCCTCGCCCTTGTAGCCCAAATGCATCGCGAGGACCGCATACTGAACGGTCACCAGCACCATGAGCGTCCAGATGATGAGCGAGAGGACCCCAAGGATATTTGGCGCCGTCGGAGGGACGAAGAGGAATAGCACGGTGAAGGTGTAGATAGGGCTCGTCCCGATGTCACCGAAGACAAGGCCCATCGCCTTTACCACGCCGCTTGTAAACGGCGGATTAGTCAGTACCATCTCTCCCTCACAAGGTGGTAGAAAGGAGATATATGCGATCCTATCGAGGTCCGTGTGCAAGGGTGCTGCAAGGCAGTTTCACTGCCCGATCAGGACCCCTGATCATTGCTATCGCCCCGGGGTCCCTCATCCTCATCACCCGGCGCTATAGTAGGTACAGGTGAAGGAGAAGGACCAGGGAGGATCAATTCCACTTTTATAAAGCCGTAATTAGGATAAAATCCCAATCCAGCGTATGAGGACCGGTATTATACACGGGAAACCTCATTGAAATCACTGCAGAATCGCACCTGTGACCTCACTCCCCCAGCGCCCCCCTAACAAGTCTGAAAGGGGGGCCCCACATCCCAACACCTCCCCGCACGATTCAGGCTCACCTCCAAAATATTCTTCTGCATCAGACCCAGGGGTACAAAACCGGTCCCCGGATCCACTGGTAGAGGTGCCGCCCAGTTAAGAGATCTCGCATGGGGGGCGGGTCGTCGTCCTGTTCCTCGGCGGCAGGACGGGGTGATCAGATCAAGTGTCCCGTGTCTCTCAACCCCCTTCCTACATTTCAGAGCGTTCAGGTTTTGTTCTCCTCAATCAGTTTATACCCGGGGCTGTGTCTCATCAGGCACCGAGAAAGGCACCCATTGCTCCCAGAAGTATCGTCCGGGTCGGTAGCAATCGTTGCCCTGGGTCCTCTCATGAATGGGCGGACTCTTCGTATACTGGCACGTGAGTCCTTTCGGGTTGGACTGATTGCCGGACCGCCTTCAGAAGAGCTGATTCTAGCCAATAAAACCCCCCAAACCGTAGTGGATCCGGTCCCAGTCCTGGGGGCATCAGCTGGAGGGACTGATAATTGCAACGAGCCGTAACATAGAACGGGAAGATGAGCTTTGGTGGTGGGGCCTCTCCCCTCGGCTTGGTATGAGGAGGGGAGTTTGGGTCGCAAGGGGCGATCTTCGTTAAAATCCGAATCATGTCCCGATCTACGAGAAGAGCAAGGCCACACCCCTATAATGCCTCTATGCAGCATGGAAAAGGGGGACTTTGCATGTGGCTATGTCGAAAAATCTGGTGATTGCCATCGGCCTTGGGTTCACGTTCTGGTACCCCTCATACCCGCGAAAGCAGATGGTAAGATCAGAAAAGACAGGGCCCTGAACAGTACCCCGGGAGGTATCGAGGAAGACGCCACTGATGGTCCTCATGCGGTGCATCTCCTTCTCTCAATCCCTTGGTAGCACAGAGAAGTCCAGAATTCATAATCAGCCCTTCACAGAATAGCAGAAATAGAAGAGTTAAACCAACCGATATTTGACGTAGCGGTTAAAACTTCGGAGTCAAAGCTCCTTGGCCTCTCCCAGGCACTCTTCGGAGTGCCCGCACACTTCGGACTCCCATGGAGTGTGATCGACCCCATCATCATCGCGCTTCCCCCCACCCTCACCGTGATGGTTGTCCTCCAGTTTCTTCACTCTGTTAGTGAGAACCGGGTTGCATAGGAAGCCTAAAGATCACACTTATTTTTTATAGGGAGATTCCCATAGCAAAGATATTTGCCAGAGGTTTCAAGGACTAAAATGGAAAAGAGAGGGGATCATTTGGTCCTGATGAAGGGGCCGGTGAAGGTCTCGTTAAGGACTCCCTCATCTGTCCTCGGGGTCATAAGGCTCACGACCACCATGGTCACTGCAGCAATGATCACGCCATAAAGGCTGAAGTGTACCGGGAGCGGAAAGATCTTGAAGTATGCGATGCCCCCAAAGAGACAGGCCCCAATAAGGCCAAGTGACATGCTCGCAAGTGCCCCTTCCCGCGTCGCCCTTCGCCAGTAGAGTCCAGAAAGAAGCGGAACAGCGAACGTGGCGAACATTATCCCTATCCCTGCCCATATCAACCAGACCAGCATTGCAGGGGGGTCAAGGGCGAGGATGATCGTGATGACCGCCGACGCAGCCACGGCGATTTGGCTCACCCGTAGTACCTCTTTGTCAGAGGCCCCGGGCTTGAGGATACACCTGTAGATGTCCCAGCTGAAGTAAGTCCCGATGGTGAGCATGAGCCGGTCGGTGGTCGACATCACTGCAGCAAGGACAACAACCGCGAAGATGCCCCAGAGTGCGATGTTTGGTATAGCATTCTGAATACCGTAGATGAAGACAAAGTCACTAGCGTTTTTTACCTGTGGGAGAGTGATGATGCCCTCCTTAACCAGGACAATTCCTGCAAAACCCCCAAACTTGAGGAGGAACATGACCACGCCGTAGATGACAAATGCAAGGATTGGTGCCCACTTGAAGTAGTTCGCGTCCTTGACAGCGAGGATATTATTGATGACGTGTGGTGCGCAGGCGAGACCAATCATCAGGAGGAGCGAGAAGGAGACGATATAGGGCGGGGTGAATACTCCGCTCGTCACCCAGGGCTGGACGAAGGATGGATTTCCAAGAGCCATGACCTCGTTCACATGGGTGAACCCTCCGGCCGCCATGATGACGAGAGGAGCCATGATTATGACGCCTATTATCAGAATGAGCCCCTGAATGAGAGTCGTCCAGGTGACTGCGTAGAGCCCCCCGATAACCGTATAGATGGTTACGATCAGAGCCCCGATGAGGAGGGCAAGCCAATGAGGGAGGCCAAAGAGCCACATCAGGACGATACTCACAGCGGTGTACTGTCCGGCGAGGTAGATCATCGAGACGACGATCCCTGATATCGCGCTAAGTGATCGCAAGGCCTTCGGACTCTGGTAACGATGCGCGAAGTAGTCCTGAACTGTGAGGTACCCATTCGTCTTCGCAATTTTGTGGATCTTGACTCCAAAGAAGATGATACAGAATCCGATGGAGAGCGGTACAAAGATCTGCTCCCAGATGGTGGGCCAGCCAAATGCATAACCGAGGCCCGAGACGCCGAGGAGCGACATCCCGCTGCACACCGACCCTATCATGAGCATCAGGAAGAGCCAGAATCCCAGAGAACGGCCGGCTACCACATAGTCGGCCATGTTGTGTATCTTCTTCGATGCCCAGACACCGATTCCGATCATTGCGATGCAGTAGAGAGCGACGATCCCTACGTCAATGGGGTTGATCATGCTGCAACCTCAGGATAGGTCAGTGCCCAGATGAGGAGCAGGACGATAACGAGGAGGACCATACCCCCGACGACAGCGATCGTGAGAAGAGGCAACCCAAACATGGTATCCTCGAACATTTGTCACTTGTTAGCATATAAGTCAGGCGGGGTTGTTATATGTTATAAAAGTCTACTATCAGGTATGGCATATACCCAAACTCGCCCCGAATATATAGACAACCGCCATAAAAAAGCCTTGCTCTGTCAGGACATGACAAGCGAGGACGACCTGGTGATCAGGAGGTTCCTTCACGAGCGGCAGGCCGTCGATGGTGTGTCCCTCACCCGGAGTGATCGCATGGATTGCGACCTCGTCATGTGTCTCCGCTTCCTTAGCGTATCCTACCAGGCCGCCACATGGGACGACGTGATCACCGGGATCAACCGATTGCGGGATACTGGCGGGTATTCGAAGAACACATACCGGTTTCTTGTTGCAAACCTGAAGATGTTTCTTGAGTGGCTCTCTAAAAACGGGCTCTCACAGATTCCTCTCGATAAGATCGATTCTATCAAGCTCCCTAAGCTCGACAGGATGACCAGGACGGCAGATGACTTGCTCAGCCCGCAAGAGGTCGCGGATATGGTGACGGCATGCCAGAACTCCCGGGACCGGGCACTCGTGGCGGTGCTCTTTGAGTCGGCATGCAGGGGGATCGAGCTGGCAACCCTGACATGGCGGCAAATTAAATTCGACGAATTTGGTGCAGTAATGAATACCGACGAGAAGACCGGAGCCCCTCGATTTATCAGGCTGATTGCAAGTGCTCCCTACTTATCCAGGTGGAAGACCGACCACCCGAAGCCCACTCCTGAAAGCCTGGTGTTCACCTCTTTCAAGCACAAGGGAGAGGGGATCTCCCACTCTGGCCTTTATTCGCACTTGAAGAGGATAGCCAAGCGGGCAGGCCTGGCCGATAAGAAGATCGGCCCCCACCTCTTCAGGCATTCCCGGGTAACAAGTCTCATTCGGGATGGGTATAACAGCGAGATCATTAAGAAAATGTGTTGGGGCAGGACCGATACAGCGATGTTCGCGACATACCTGCATCTTGTGAATGCAGATACAGACACGGAGATGCTAGAGAAGTCAGGCCTGGTCAAACCGTCTGATCGGAAGATAGAGGATCCCATGGGTCCTCGACAGTGCCCTCACTGTATGAAGATATCAGGCCCGACTGATGCCTTCTGCCCGGCGTGTGGTCATAGTCTCTCCACTGATGCACAAGCGACTGAGGGTGACGTGCTATCGATGCTGCGGGACCTGGCAACGAAAGACCCCCAGGGACTGATTGATGCGCTGCGGGGGTTGGGTATGAGGGAACTTTCTAATAATTCACAAGCGTGATCCATACATATGCCTATTAACACCGGGTTTTTCGTTATCACGCTGGTAAAGCTCGTTATCGGCGCAGCGGTTCCCGTAGCTGCAGGGATTATTACCGACCTGGTGGTGTTGACCAATACAGCCCTCGCAGGGACCGGTACCATCGTAGGAGTAGTGGCGGCGGGGATTGTGATATTTGTTGTTGCAGACCGCTTATCTAATGGAATTCGCGACAACATCCGGGGTAAGATTAGCGGGATTAGATCTTCTTTTCCCGGTTTATCAACGGTGGGTTTTCGATAAGTTCCCGCTCAAGACGCAATCTCTCGTCGATAGATGCGCCTTCTCCGATGGCGGTTCGGATTCGATGTTGTATTTCTGCAACGGCATCTTTCCAATTATTTTGATCTTTTATCGTGCAATGTTTGTAAAGAAGGCGATATACGATACTATTTTCCCAACCTAACGAATCATATTTTTTATTTAAATCCATCAATTCCACTAATAGTTCTTCTTTTGAAAGTGTTAGAAGGTTGTTCGTCCACGGTGGGACTCTATAATATACAGAAGATTTTCGTTTACCTGGCTTTGATCGGGTGGTGGTTTCAATAATTTCTTTCCGCTCTATGAGATGTGCTCGGTGTAAGTCACGAAGGAGATGATAAAGGGTCGTATTTGTCGGAATTATCGTGGGGACAAAGTGACGTTCAATCTCGATATACCGAACATATCCTATATCTGTCGTTATAACTTTGAGAACGTTAATCGAATCATTCCCGCCCCACATTGCACGAGTAAGGAAAGAAACAATTTCGAGAATATACATCTTTACTCGTTCATCACGTCGATTTTTTAGAGAATCAATAAGCAGGGTGCCGTAATTACCCGATTCTGATTTTATAAAAGAGAGAATCTCGTCATCCATTCCAGGTTTAGAAATTTATTCATAAGTTATATAAAAAGCAAGTTGTTGTGGTAGTTTTTACAATAACTATTGAGAAAAGATTATATATCACATGCATCATATCTCAATAACGTGGGAAAATGATCGAACGAATCCCTATAACAATGACCCTTAGTAGAGGGTTGATCGAGGCAATCGACCGAGAACGCGGCCTTGT
This sequence comes from Methanomicrobiales archaeon, assembly GCA_026394765.1. GTDB lineage: Archaea > Halobacteriota > Methanomicrobia > Methanomicrobiales > Methanospirillaceae > JAPKXQ01. Next base: position 5,553 of record JAPKXQ010000061.1, on the reverse strand, counting down.
ACCTCGAAGTAGAGCCTTTGAACAAGCGTTAATCCGAGGCCTCACTATTGAAATCCGAGAGGGCTGTAAACCATGACGCCTGCAGGAAAAAACCGCGTCCCGTTGCTTGTAGGCCCGGGGACGCGAGTCGCCACAGGACGTCCTTTGACCAGTGACAGATCAACGTCTGCGCGCTCCGGTGAAGTAACTTTCCCCCCTGTGAAAATCACCCAGGAATTGAGAGAGGCCATCCGCAAAACTCACCCGATAGAAAGCGCGTTTCTGGAATATCTCCTTGAGAAGAGAGATCCGACCTTCGTCTTGATCGACCCGCCACGAGGTGTCTGAATGTCTCGCCGCGTGTGGTCCGAACCCGGCGAGAGATTCGATCGCAATTTGCGCGACGATGAAGACGAGGACCAGGACCCACGCCATCCACTCTCACCTATTCCGACAGGACCGCCACGACCGTGGGAGGTGCCCGCATGAATGATGCGGACCCAGGACTAACCTGGATCCCCCCCACCCTTGATCACGTCCCCTCTGAATTGAAGGCGCTTAATCGGTGGGTTTTGTGGAAGGTAGAGGCGCGGGACGGCAAACCCACAAAAGTCCTGTATGACCCTCGGACTTTGAGAAATGCAGCAAGCAACAACCCACAGACATGGAGTGGCGTCGAATTTGCGTACCAACAATTCACAAAGCCGATCGGGTTTGCGGGTATCGGGTTCGTGTTCAATGGGGACGGGCTGATCGGGATTGATTTTGATCATGTCCGCGACAAGGCGACAGGAGAGATCGATCCCGTTGCGTGGTCAGAGATCGTCTCTTTGGGTTCGTATACAGAGGTCTCTCCGTCTGGAACCGGCCTCCACACACTTTGCAAAGGGACCATTCCCGGGGGCCTTGGTCGAAAGAAAGCGTCTAGAGAGATTTATGGGAGTGGTCGATATTTCACAGTGACGGGACGTGTCCCGCCCAAAGCTCCCAATAAGCTGGCAGGCAACCAGGAGGTGATCAATGAACTGTTTCATAGGTGGTTCCCTGCCAAAGAAGCGCCGCAGAAGGCTCCAGTCATTACACCCAGCCACACGGCGGGGCACTCCGATGACGAGGTGATCAGAAAAGCTACCTCCGCATCGAACGGCGCGAAGTTCACAGCCCTGATGCGGGGGGACATCTCCGGTTATCCGTCTGCGAGTGAGGCGGACGCGGCCCTCTGTGGGATACTTGCGTTCTGGACGCAAGACCAGACACAGATCGCCAATATCGTTCGATCGTCAGGCCTATGGGACACGAAGTGGGATCGGGTCGACTACCAGGATCGCACCATCGGTGGGGCGTGCTCATTGGTGGGGGAGACTTACGAATGGCCCGGCGTGAGGGACACAACTGATACACTCACCCGGCCCGAAGACCTTCCCGCGATTCCCAGGGTGAACCTTGAGTTAAGATGCACTCTGCCGTCAGGACACTTTATCGGCGACTATGTAGAGTACTGGGGCACCAGGACCGACGCCTATCCTGAACTTCACCACCTAAGCGCAGTGGCGCTCATCTCCATCGCTATTGACCGAAAGGTGATATGTCCGCTCTCGTTCGCAACGATCTACCCGAATATGTGGGTATTCGCCCTTGGTCAATCGGGAGTCGCACGGAAGAGTACCGCGCTGAGCAAAATGAGATATCTTGCTGGTGCGGAGTTCCCAGAGAAGGCTCTTCCCGGGAGCTTCTCACCTGAAGCTCTTATCGAGAAGCTGTCAGAGTGTCCCCGATCGTATCTGATTAAGGACGAGGCCGCTGGAATTCTTCAGGGGATCAATAAAAAAAGTTACCTGGCTGACTTAAGGGACTTTTTATCAGAGATGTTTGAATGCGAGACGCCCCCACCCAGATGTCTGCGAACGTCTCAAAGAAAAGTAAAAACGGAATTCCGCATCCCTGAACCATACCTGACATTTGCATGGGCAACGACCCCAGAATCCTTTAAAGAGGCCGTTACCCCTCTAGATGTGAAATCGGGGTTCCTTGCAAGGTTCCTCTACTATTACCCACGATACGAAAAAGACACTTTTGGTGTGTCCCTGGCAACATCGGTTATGAATACCGGGCTTGCGGTTATGGGAAACAGGTATGACACCATAATAACGGCACTTGGAAACTTTCACGAGATAGTCGCTATCCCATCTGATTATTGCCTCGACTTATATAATGCGTGGTATATCACAAAACAGAAGGAGATAACTCGGCGGTATTCGGTGGAGGACTCCGTTTTCTCTCGGATGTCCACGGCTGTTTTCAAACTCGCAATGATCTACTATGTGGGCTCTGCCGAGTTCATCGATGATGTCAAGGCGCACATCAGCACGACCAGGCCTTACAATGCACCGAAGCGCCCCGGGGACCAGCAGGAATTGATTACGGCCCGGTTCACCATCCCGGATGTATACTTTGAGGAGGCCATTAGGAACGTCAGGGAATACTTCCTACCCGTTGCTGCATCCATCGTGAGTGAGATCGACGGCATGGCATCGGGGAACGTACAGAAACAGATATTGCAGTTTCTCCGGGATGAAGGCGGGAGAGCGACGAAAAGCGCCATCCTTCGAAAGATGCGACTGAAAGCAAAAGACCTCACCGATCACCTCGACACATTGGAGGAATCTGAATCGATAAGAAGCGATTTGTTGGAGGGAAAAGATGGAAAGAAAACTTTGTTCTTCACCTTGCAAGGGGGTGAACTGTGAATTCACTGAGTTCACTCAATACACACAATTCACTTAATTCACTAAGTTCACGTAAATCGGGGGGTATTCATATACTCCATTATGGAGTATTTAAAGATCCCCGTATTGGAAGGAACTCAGTGAATTCATGGAATCAAAGGAACTCATGGAATTGGTGTGAATCGAGGGGGGAAGGTGCTTCATGATCCCCCACAACGAAACGATACAACATCTCATCAGTGGTGAGAAGATCTCCGCATTTGCCTTCCGTGTCGGCCTGGAGAGGGATGGTTGCAGTGTCGATCGAATGGTGATACCAGGGACAGCACATCTCCCTTTGCGTGATAAAATAGAGAACCAGTTGGCCGATATAATCACAAAAAATCTCATATCAATCCCAGAAAATTACAAGCACGCATTGATGACAGTTGTACATCTCCTGCCAGACGAATTCCTTCCCATATCTATGGTTGAGTTTTACGCCCTACTTTCAATGGGTGAAAATGGGGGCGCATGGTGGGAGGTTGTTGCAGTGGTTGATTCTATTGTAGGAAGTCTCCCTATCATTCAAACCACCGTTGAAAAAACCCGGGCGGAGGTACTCGAGGCGGTGTGCGCAATATGACCACCCCCACCACCCGTGACGAGGCCATCACCTTGCTTGAGTCCGCCGAGTGGAACCCCGACCGGCTCACGCACGAGGAGCTGGCGGCTGTCCGGGATGTGTTCGCAATCGACGACCCCCGACCCATCGCCGAGAAGGTGGACCCCGACACCATCAGCTTGGACGACCCCCGGAAGCGTGGATATCGTTGGTTGAACCCCCGGGAGGAGGCGGTCCGTGCCTCAACTTTGTAGTGTGTGCCAACACCCGCAACGAGAGAAGATAGACGGGGATATTATCTCGGGGGTATCGTTACGGAATATTGCGGAACAGTGTTCCGTTTCGACCACAGCGCTTCACCGCCATAAATCAGGAGGACATATACCTCAATCACTAACCCTGGCCCACGAGGCCAAAGAGGTCGCCCATGCAAATACCCTCCTCCAGCAGGTTAAGGACCTGGTGAAGAAGGCATGTGGCCTGACTGACCGAGCTGAGCACGCGGGGGACCTGCGGACGGCACTATCAGGAGTCAGGGAAGTGCGAGGATGTCTTGAGCTGCTGGCCCGGGTTACTGGCGAGCTGCAGAGCAACACGACCGTGAACATTGCGATCGTCAAAAACCCCGAATGGATCGCACTCCGAACAAAAATCATCAGCGCCCTGCAGCCTCATCCGGCAGCGAGAAGCGCGGTACTGCAAGCGATAGGAGAGGAATCATGAGCATACTTGGCGAAGACTTGTGGACGAGCATGAATGACCCGCAGACCTGGAGCGATGACGAGCTTGAAGAGAGAACCCGGGCGATCATGGCCCGTCGTGGGTATCCTACCGCGTCGACCTGCGGCAGGCAGGAATTGAATGATATGGTGAGAGACGAGATCGCCCGAGGAGGGTAATATGTGCCCCCTGGCATGTATCGCGAGTGTGGCCGGCTGGCGTGAAGACAGCACCGGATCAGGCACGATGGCACCCGGGAATAATTAAAAGGAGGAATAAAAATGACTGAATTGATAGAGCATTATCGGGTACTAGCGACCCCCATGAGGGGAGATGGTAAACCCGTGGATCTCGCACCACTGGCAACGAAGAGCACAGCCAATAAGGAAGAGAGATCGCTTGAGGACGACGGCATGAGCACCCTGGATCAATTGCACGAGGATCAGAAATATCAGGCACTGGCTCCCGGAATCATGAAGAAATGGACGCAAACCGCTAAACCGAATGAGTTTTACGTCCCGGTCAACAGGAACAGCGGCGTGATAGGAGGAGAAGACTGAATGCTCTCTCTTTTTGCGACAGAGGCAGAACAAGCACCCGGGGGCATGGACGCCGAATTTCGTGCCATGAAGGACAAGATCAACATCTTGCAGAAATATCCCGGAGCATCAGACGAGCAACTTTTAGTATATCAGGATCTTGAAGACCGGAAGGCACGCGAAAAAATCGAGATTCCCCTTCGGCTAGAGCGGGAGAAGGCTGACCGTGAGCGTGTTATCAGGGAGCAGGCTGCTGCAACCATAGCTGCAGTTGTGAGCGGTAAACTGCGCATCAGGCTGAACGGCGCGCGGATTGAAGCCCTGCCCGCCGATCTGAAACTTGGCTGCCCGAGCTGCGGTGCCTATTGTCCCGAAGTTTATTCGACGCTTTGTCATGCTGGCGAAACCTGCCGGGAGAGCCCAAAATTCACAGATGTCATCGGGCGACATGGCTTTCCAGGAACCTGGTACGCTGGTTGCGCATGCCCTGCATGCGGTGAGAGCGTCGCTATCGAGGCGCAATACTGCTTCATTGATTGATATGGTGCGATGGCCCTGGACCCGGAAAAAGACGCGGGAAGAAGAGATGGAAGAACTTTTCGAACGCTTCGGTACTTTGTTAGGTGCTGCCCGTTTGTATGGTTGCGATGCTCCCACGCTGGCAGGGCTTGAGCAGACATTTTTAGATCTTTCCCGCATGAGTAAAATTGTGGAAGAAGAAGCAGCATTCGCCGCGAGATATCGCCGAAAAGGGCAATGATCCTGCTCGTAGCATCGCGGGCAGGGGAGCCATCGACGCGGTGTCTTTGTGCAGGGACACCCGGATGCATAGCGCTCTCGTTTGGTTCCCATTCCGCACCCTCTCGCAGGTTTATAAGCATTTTTTTCCAATCAAGAAAATGAAATGCTGACCAGAATTTCAATATATATTATTTTATAGAATAATCATGCAAAACTATTACTTTTAATGTGGGATAAAATATTA
>JAPKXQ010000097.1 GCA_026394765.1 Methanomicrobiales archaeon | reverse complement strand
GATTTGAAGTTGCTAAACTTCGAGGGAAAATTACACTTTATGATGCAAAATGGAATATTTCCAAACCAGCGATTGTAGAATATTTAAAACATCCAATTTATGCGCTCTAATTTTTTTCCAAGGGTATTGCGTAACTCCTATGCGAATAACGGAGTGGGCCTTATCATCACTGGTGCCATTGGTATCAGTGCTACCGCACTCTCCCGAGCAAACTCCTGTTTACTGGCAGGTGAGAGAGATATCCCTGGAATTTCAGATCTGACAAAATCTGCTCACCAGAACCATGGAAAGATTGCTGCTCATATCTGTCATTCAGGTATCTGGACCGGGGGATATCTCAAGGCAATGGGCCGTGAAGCGATTGGCCCATCTCAAGTTCCGGACAGTTCCTATACCGCAAGACCGGGATTTGAAAAAATTTTCATGCTGCATCAGATGAAGAAATTTTAGAGGTTATTGCGGCATTTGGCGATGCTGCCGGACGTGCCAAGTCTGCGGGATTCGATGCTGTAGAATTACATGGGGCCCATGACAGCCTGCTCGCCCAGTTTCTCTCCTCTCTCAACAATCACCGCATCGATAGGTGGGGCGGCTCTCTTGAGAACCGCGTTCGTTTCCACTGCGAGGTCGGTCTTGCAATTCGAAAGGAGGTGGGGAGCAATTACCCCGTCATCTTAAACTTTGGGGCAGAAGACGGGATACCCGGGGGGCTGGCATTTGAAGAGGGGCGCATAGCAGCCCGCTTCTGTTTGACTTCCGGGTTCGATCTGATAGAAGTGAGTCAGGGGCTGCAGGGAACTACTTTTCACCAGATGGCACTGCGAAGCCCGATACGGTCGAGAGACCGGGAGGATTTCTCCCGGGCATGGTGCCGTCAGATCAAGAAGGATGGTGCTATCACGATAATGACTGGGTGACTCCGCTCACTGGATCTTATCGAAGAGATTGTGCACCAGGTTGAGACTGACTTTATCGGGCTGTTCCGCCCGTTGATCCGGGAACCAAACCTCATTCGACGCTGGGAAAGCGGAGACCGGGAGAGATCGACCTGTATCTCCTGCAACAAGTGCGCTCTTGCAATCTCAAAAGAGTTGCCTCTTGCATGCTATATGGAGAGAGAGATCTGAAACAAGGGCGTTCTTTTGGAGTCTGGTATGAAGGGGTGCACAGGAATGCATCAAAGAGAGAACACGAGACCTGTTGTTTACAAAGGTGGTGGCATCATCTCGGCGCTGCTGACATTTCAGGCAAGCAGGAGAGTTATAGCAATAACGAGAAAATCGTCATATTTTTCAAATTTGTGCCATTTCCTCTGTCTGACGCCAGATTTTTCCCCTCCACTCACCATGAAGTGTGGTGGTATCATGAGCCGTGTCATCCACGAACCCTACCAGAACCGCGGGACAATGCGGCGATCAGGCCAGGGACTTGTTATCGAAGTGTGCGGGTCCGAGTACTTCATAATCCCTGAGTCAGTCCATGAACTCACCACTGACCGGACTGTCGAAGTGGTGAACCGGGACGGGGAGCAAGAGGGGACCGCGTGGTTCTCACCACTTACAGGTGGCACCAAGAGGGACCTCACGGCACTAATCCACACGCACGTCTTTGTGGTGCCCGGCCGGGAGATGGAACGGCTCCTTACTGGGCAGGTCAGCACCTCGGTTGTGCGTGAGTTCATACCCGCCTGAAGCTAGGCCCTGGGCCCTCCAGGGGCGGGACATGATTTATGCGAATAGGAATTGCTGCCCTGTGTGCAGCAGATATCTGGAAAGACCCCCTCTCTTTTACCTGCTGTATAGTCCGCCCTGTCACATGTCTCATCCCTGATTGAGACGCGAACCTCTATCCCTTTCAGAGCGAGATATCACTCTGACTCCCATGGACTCGGACATGCATCCCAACGACCCTCTGCTCCACCTCCCGCCGGTCCCACCCACCCGGTTCTTTGCCCTGTTGGACTCAGGGCTTCGTGGGTCCTCTACCCTTATTGCTCTCCACGCTGCCGCCGCAACGGGCCTGATCGACCAGTTCCTCACTCCATCTACGCCTGAGGCGGCTGCAGTGGCAATCCTCGCTGACATTGGGGTCGTTAGGGCCATCTGCAGCGCTCTTTTAGCAATCGGGGTCCTAGAGCGCGAAAATTCCGAAGATGGGGGTTATGAGGAAGGAAGAGTTGCCAAGAGACTGATCGCGTCACCGTATGCCGCAGTCTTCCTGGCAAGGAGTTCTCCTTATTTCCAGGGGGCATACATTGAAAAGATCGTCCAGGACATTGTGCGCTATTCAGCGCAGGTCCCTGGTATTATGAGGGATGGGCCGGTATCACTAGACACCGAAGCATTCTTTGCAGACCATAGTCTGAGGAGTATGGGGGAAAATGCCCTCACCGGACGACTCCAACGAACGGTCTCTACCATCGCATCAATCCCCCGGTTCCCTCTAGCGAGGCGGATGATTGACCTTGGGGGAGGCCATGGCCTCTATGCGATCGCTCTGACCCGCCTGCACAGATCACTCGAGGCGGTCGTCATGGACCTTCCCGGAGTGATCCCTCTCACACAGGAGTTCATAGCCAGGTACAAAGCCGATCGTGTCCAGGCTGTCCCAGGGAACTTCTTTACCGATGACCTTGGAGGCCCCTATGACCTCGTCTTCTCATCTTCAAACCCAAGTGGGAAAAAAGCAATAATGGTTGAGAAGATAACCGCCGCTCTCTCTCATGGAGGATCTTTTGTAAACCTCCAGTCTCCAGGCAATTTTCGCAAAGACCCTCTTCTGGATCTTGAGGGGCACCTCTGGACCCTTTGTGGGGCAAGGAAGGAAGACACTGCATACACGAGGGACCAGCCGTTCCTAACCGCAGAATATCGAGAAGCGATGGCCCGGCACGGCCTCGTCATCCGGCAGATCAAGGATATCCCTGACGAGTATCACGCCGGAAGACACGTCATACTAGTAATTGCAGAAAAAGTGGGGTGAGACGGACTGAAAATCATCTCAACCCTGGCTATCGTTTGAGTAGTTTTTTTAAGACTGTGGGTGGCGGTTCCTGCGGTGTACTATGTAAGTCTACCTGGCCTCGACCCTCCTGTACCGGAGCGTGGTGAACAGTAGTCCCGCAGAACGGGCAGAAGTTAGCCATCCGGGGGACCTTCTTTCCGCAATGGAAGCAGAACTGCACCTGGTCTCTGGAGCCGTCGCCGATAGGTCCTGAGTTGCGCTGCGGGAGAGTGGGAGCACCCTCATCAGGGACAGGTGCTTCTTTTGCAACCCCTTCTTCCTTTTTAATAGCGATCGGCCCGGTTCTTACCCTCTCTACCGGCGCAAAGATCGGGGGCGCCCTCACTCGTTCCTGCACACCATCAGCCGGTTGTGTGGGTAACGCAGGTGCTTTTAGGGATGGAATATTTGGGGATGGAATAGGCGCCAATGACCCTGCGATCCGCTGCACCCATCCTCCTGCTTCGACAGTCCGGTCCTCTCCATTGGCATTGAAGTGCATCTTGATCTGCCTGATCTCGTCATCTGATGTCTTCACCGAGAGAGCAACGATTGAGTCTCCCTGATCAGATGACTCCAGGCTTGCACCAACAATGGCGTCGCGGGGGATCTCCTTGGCCGCGACTGCAGGGCCCCTAATAGTGTTATCGAGTAGAAACAGCCTGTGGTTTGTGAAGAACGCCCTGAAGCGACTTTTTTTGATTGTAACATCTGATGCCTGGAGAAGGATCTTCTCACCAGGCTTGAGGACTTCGTCTACCGGGTCGGCAGCCTCATTACCTTCTCTGAACATTCTCTGGCCCCCATCTGCCATATTATCTATCTCCTCCAGGTATTTTGGTATGCGTTAGTGAGTAATGTGCTTTCTCATCTGGGGTAGTGATTGTGGTGGGTATCCACCAGGGACACCAGCTTCCATGATAGCGGATCCCTTTCATACCGGGTCAGAGGAAATCCGTAACGATATCAGGGATCTCGGACACCCTGTCAGCAACGCGGATTCCCAGTCCACGAAGTCTCCGGATCTTGCCTTTGGCATCGCCCTCCCCGCCCTCGGCAATCGCCCCCGCGTGGCCCATCCGCTTCTCAGGCGGTGCAGAGACCCCGGCGATATAGGCGACGAGGGGTAGATCGGTACTTCCTGCGCCCTCCTCCTCCAGGTTGCCACCGACCTCCCCGATCAGCACCATGGCCTTTGTCGCTGGGTCTTCTTCGAACCTGGCGAGGACATCGGAAAATGTCTGGCCGATGACCGGGTCACCTCCGATCCCAACCACTGTACTTTGGCCTATCCCCCTCCTGGTGAGCTCATCGACGACTTCGTACGTGAGTGTCCCTGACCGGGAGATGACCCCTACATGCCCTCGGGAAAAGAGGGAGGATGGCATGATCCCCAGCTTCAGTTCACCAGGGGAGAGGACCCCCGGGCAATTGGGACCGATGACCGCGCAGCCGTGTAGTTTTGCGTAGGCTATCGCCCTCATGGTGTCATGGACCGGGATATGCTCGGTGATTGCTACTACCAGCTCAACCCCGGCTTCTGCCTCTTCCATTATCGAGTCCCCTGCAGCTCCTCCCGGGACAAAGAGGACGGCGGTGGTGGCGTCATGCTCTAGAAGTGCATCGCGGACGCTGTCATAGACCGGAATGCCGTGGACCTCCTGACCCCCTTTGCCTGGAGTCACCCCTGCGACGACACCGGTGCCACCTACCTCCTTTGCGTACTCGTTCATCAGCTTCAAGTGGAACGCACCCTGCTGCCCTGTCGCCCCCTGGACGATCACACCGGTCTTTCGGTCACCATAGATCATCCCTTCACCTCCAGTGCGGCACGCACCACCTCGTCCATGTTTCCCAGCATCTCATAACCGCGCTCTGCAAGGAGTCTTCGTCCTTCTTCCTCATTGGTCCCAGCAAGGCGCACAATCACCCGCTGTGACACCCCGGCGCTGATGATCCCCCTGGCCACCTCGTCGCAGCGCGTGATGCCACCCAGGAGGTTTACCACAATTACATTGACTGACGGATTTTCGGCTACCAGCTGGACCGCCAGTTTTACGCGTTCCTCGCCAGCCCCGCCCCCAACGTCCAGGAAGTTAGCGGCAGACCCCTTGTAGTACTCGATCAAGTCAAGAGTCGCCATCGTGAGTCCGGCACCGTTCCCGATGACCCCGATGGTCCCAGCTAGGTCCACGTATGAGAACCCGTTCTCTTCTGCAACTCTTTCACGCATCGAGAGGTCGCGGTTCACCGCGATACCCTGTCTTTTGAGGGCATTGTCATCGACGATGAGTTTTGCATCAGCTGCAACCATACCCCTCGCAGTAGATGCGAGTGGGTTTATCTCTGCAAGTATTGCGTCTTTCTCTCTAAAAACCCGGTAAAGCGCCTGTATGACCTGGCCCACCTCTTTTGGTGCTTTCCCGGTTAAGTAGCGGAGCATGAACTGCGGCACCTCGGGGACCAGAGGGGAGAGGAGGGTACGGCGCACCGCACGGGGATCTCTCTCTGCGAGATCTTCAATGTCTGCTCCACCTGACTCTGCAAAGAGGAGAAGTGCCCCCTTTGAGGAACGGTCCACTGTTATCGCCAGGTAGAACTCCTTTTGGATGGGGAGGAACTCCTCGACCAGGACCTCGCGGATGGCGATCCCCTTGATTGTCTTTGAGAAGAGATCTCTGGCCTTTAACACGGCCTCGGATTTTTCGGTAATGACCACGCCACCGGCCTTACCACGGCCTCCGACCTCGACTTGTGCCTTCAGTACCACGCGGTCTCCAGGCAGATTGAGCCACTTTTCAACCTCTTCGGGAACCCTTACAACTCCCCCTTGAGGAGTGGGGATCCCACTGCGTGCGAATATCTCCTTTGCTTCGTACTCCAGGAGTTTCATCCTTTATCCCTCCCGCGCACCAGTCCTCCCCCGTGCTGCAGGGCCTTGGTGTTCAATGCCTCGGTCCCTTTTGGGACGCTGTCGAGGACGGCTTTTTCAATTGCTCCCTGGGTCACCACGCCGGTCGCTTCGACAAGGGCCCCGAGCATGATGATGTTGGCAACGATCTCCCGCTTCAAGACATCCTTTGCTTCGCGGGTCGCAGGCACCTCGATGTATCGGCAGCCAGGGCGGGAGTGGACCAGGTCAGAGTCGATAAGCATCACCGCGCCGGGTGCAGCGGTGACTCCATACTTCTCAAAGCCCTCCTGTGACATGATAACGTAGATGTCTGGGGCTGTCACCTTGGGGTAGAGTATGGGGTCGTCGTCGATGATGACTGCACTCATCGAGGCCCCGCCTCGTGCCTCTGGGCCGTAGACCTGTGTTTGGACTGCATACTTCCCGTCATACATCACCGCGCCCCTCCCCAGGATCACTGCAGCGAGGATAATACCCTGGCCTCCAAAGCCCGAGAACCGTACTTCGTGCCTCACTTTACTACCCCCATGGCAGGTCTGGAGCGTTTGACAAACTCCCCGATCTCGATGGTCCCATCCTTGACCTGGCCCCCCTCCCCCCTTATCCGCTCTGCCTTCTGCCTGATCATAGAGTGCGTCTTTAAAAACTCGATCTGGTCTGACACCTGTTTGAACCGGTTCCGCCTGCCATAATTGGTGGGGCACTGGACAAAAACCTCGATAAAGGAGAGCCCCGGGTGGGTGAGCCCTGCGTGGACGGCTTTTGTGAGTTCCTTCACGTGGTACGTGGTCCACCGGGTTACGTAGTTGGCACCGGCAGCAACAGCCAGAGCACAGAGGTCGAACGCAGGTTCTGCCGAACCGTAGGGTGTGGTCGTGGAGATGCCACCAACTGGTGTCGTGGGGCTCCCCTGGCCACCAGTCATCCCATAGATCTGGTTGTTCATGCAGACCACTGTGAGGTCTATGTTCCTGCGGCAGGCGTGTATGAAGTGGTTTCCCCCTATTGCGGCCAGGTCCCCGTCTCCGGTAAAGACCACTACATGGAGGGTGGGATCGGCCATCTTCACCCCGGTCGCAAATGCGAGTGCTCTCCCGTGCGTGGTGTGGAGTGAGTCGGTGATGATGTATCCCGGGGCACGCGATGAGCACCCGATCCCTGATATGAAGACGCAGCGGTCCGGGTCCCAGCCCAGTTCGTCAACCGCAGAGAGGGTGCAGTTGATGACGGTTCCGTTCCCGCACCCTGTACAGTATATGTGGGGGAGCCGGTCTGCCCTGAACCACTCTAGGAAAGTCATGGTGCAATACACCTCCCCGACGCCTCGGCAAGTTCCCTGGGAGTATGGAGGTCTCCTCCGATTTTGGGGAGCGATCTGACCTCGACTGTGGTGTGGCGTTCTATCTCCCTGGCGATCTGACCAAGGTTCAACTCTGGGACTAGGAAGACCTTTGCGTCTGGAAACGACCTAATCGCAGAGTCTGGGAATGGCCAGACCAGCCTGAGCCTGAGGTGCCCGATTCGGGGGTCAGCATCGTCGTGGAGGACCTGGCTGACCGATCGTGCCGGTGCGCCGTAGGTCACAAAGATCACTTCTGCGTCCGGGTTGACCACTTCGTAGTCTGCGATCTCATGGCGCCGGTCTTCAACCTTCCGGACCAGGCGCATCACTAGGTCTTCATGTATTTTCGGGCTCGTGGTCGCCGGGTAGCCCCGCTCGTCGTGGGTGAGGCCAGTAACGTGGACCCTGTAGCCCTTTCCAAAGGTTGTGAACCCCGGGATGTCATCGGGCCCAGCTGCGAAGGGGAGAACTCCCCTGTCAGCAGCCCTGCGTTCTCCATGCGGGACTGCGTCAGGGATCTCTATTCGCTCACGCATATGTCCGATGATCTCATCTGCCATTAGAAAGACCGGGACTCGGAAACGGTCTGCCAGGTCAAAAGCTTTTGCGGTGAGGTCGTACATCTCCTGGACGCTTGCGGGTGAAAGGGCGATGATGCTGTAGTCCCCATGCGAACCGAAGCGGCACTGAAGCATATCCCCCTGGGCCGCCATGGTCGGCTGACCGGTACTGGGGCCGCCCCGCTGGATGTTCACAATGACGCATGGCGTCTCGGTCATTATCGCAAAGCCGATGTTCTCCATCATGAGGGAGAACCCTGGGCCGCTCGTCGCAGTCATCGCCCGCATACCGGTCCAGGAGGCCCCAATCACTGCGGCGATACCCGCGATCTCATCCTCCATCTGGATAAAGGTCCCCCCCGCCTTTGGGAGCTTTACCGCCATGTGCTCTGCCACCTCAGTAGAGGGGGTGATTGGGTAGCCTCCGAAGAACCGGCACCCGGCTGCGAGCGCTCCCTCGGCAGAGGCGACGTTACCCTGTAAAAATCCTCGTCTGCTCAAAACTCGATCGCCATCCTGTGTCTTTCAAAGAGTCGTTCTTCATCCCACCTGACCGCCTGGTCAGGGCAGATCATCTGGCACATCCCGCATAGAGTCCTCCCATGCAGTTTCTGGAGCCTGCAGTTAGTACACCTTTCGGGTCTGTCAAGGACCGGGACCACGATCCCGCGTCTGTTGAGGATAGTTCCGGGCTGAAAGATCCGGTAGGGGCAGACCATGGTGCATAGGTTGCAGCCCTTGCACCTCCCTTCATCGATCACGAGTTTCATGGTGTCCTACCCCCCTGTACTGGAAAGATCGCGGCAAAATTCTCTCTCGCACGCTCCTGCACCGCATGAAAGAGATCACCCCCGTGTGCATCGATCCCTACAACGAGCGGGAGCCTGTCGAGTTCAATCACCCAGACCGCCTCAGCCATCCCGAGGTCACTGAAGTGCTCTCCATTCAGTCGCATCCGTGATGCCGCAAGAGCTGCAGCCCCACCGGTGTAGGCAAAGTAAACTCCCCTCCCTCTCAAGGCGACTACGACTCCTCTCCCCATCCCTCCTTTTCCGATAAATGCCCTCACTCCCGCGTTGAGGAGGAACGCGGAGAGGTTGTCCATTCTCGCCGAGGTGGTGGGTCCTGCGGCGACGATGCGGCCTTCTTCAACAATCGGGCCGCAGTGATAGATAACCGCCCCGTAGGGGTCAAATGGGATGCCCTGTTCCTGCATCCGACTGTGGGCCTCGTCACGCGCGGTATATACCGTACCAGACAGGGTGACCCGTTCCCCGGCATTCAGGGAGAGTACCTCTTCTCCCAGGGGGGTGGTGAGGTGGGTCATGGTCAGAGGACTACCTCCACTGTTGCTCTCCTGCCAGCCCAGCACTGGATGTTAACTGCGACTGGCAGGGATGCAGTATGGCAGCCAGCAATCTTCACCTTCACCGCAAGCGCAGTCGTATCTCCTCCTAGTCCCATAGGGCCGATACCGAGCTTGTTCACTGTGGCACAGATCCCGCGTTCAAATGGATCCATTGTATCTATAGGCTCCAGGAGGGCCTCTTTCGCAAGCGCAGCAGCGCCATCGAAAGTCCCTCCGATCCCTACTCCGATGATCACCGGGGGGCAGGGCCTTCCACCCGCAATAAGGACTGTTTCTGAAACGACCCTGGAGATATCTCCTCTCTGGGATGGGAGTAGCATGACGACTCTTGAGACGTTCTCAGACCCGGCACCTTTTGGGAGGACGGTGATAGTGAACCGCTCACCAGGGCGGGTATGGACAAGGGGCATGCCCAATCCGGTGTTATCACCTGTATTCTCCCGCGTGAGGGGAGAGACGATATTGGGCCTGAGGGGGACCTCACGGGTGGCCTGCCTCACCCCCTCAGCGACCGCATCGAAGAGTGCGGCATTGTAGGGGTGATCTGGGGGAAGGGTCACATAGATGACAGGAACCCCGGTGTCCTGGCAGAGCGGGACCCCATTCTCGCGCGCGACCCTGACGTTCTCCAGTATGTTCTCTAGCTCTCCCCGTGCCGCCGGGCTGGACTCGCGGGAGAAGGCTGCCTGGATGAGGGTTACCACATCGGCTGGCAGATTGATTGCAGCCTCCCGCAGTGCCCGGGCTGTTGCCTCGGTGATGGCGGTATATAGCCGGCTCCCTGGTTCATCGCTTCGCATCAATCTCCACAGCCCATGATGTCTATCGGATATCTCAATCGGTTCAAGAGCAGGGCTGCCTGTACTTTAGGAAAGACTGCCCCGCCCGTCACTCCAGTAATGTGGGCTGGGAAAATTGATAAAAATGGTCCTCTCACCAGGAATCATGAGACGCCCGACATCTGTAAGATGAGTATAAGGTCCTCTCCGAACCTCAATTGGGGGATTGTCCGGAAAGCGGGAGGACCTCTGGGCTTATGGCGGGCCTGTCAATTATGCGGTAGGTATTGATTCAGTCGTGATGTAGGCGGGAGAGGGGAGCTTGTGAGCGCCTGAACGGAGCGCTTCTTTCACCTTGTCGGCGTATTGGGGTGAAGTATAGACTGTAAATACCCGCTGTCCCGGCATCATCCGCGCCGCTGTACCGACCGCCTTTCCAAACGCGAGGCGCATTCCCTCTGAAACCCGGTCTGCACCGGCACCGGTTGCCTGCTTGTTCTCTCGCAGGACGTGGTGGGGATAGACCCGTAGCTTGAGGCGGAAGTTCATTCTACCGACCTCTTTCAGGAGCTTTCGGTTGATGCTGATACGAGCTGCCTCAAGTGCAGTATGTCGGATCTGGCACCCCTCCACAACATGAAGGTGCTCTTCGAATGGGAACTGCTGGGAGAGGTTGCCCATCTCGAACTGAACGATCTTGCTCCCTGGGATCCCGCCCATATACTCCTTCCTTGTGTATGCTTTCTTTGCCAGACTCCGATACATCTTTCCTGGTTTTCTGACCATTGCCCTCGCCTCCTCCTTGAACTGTGGTATATTAAATTGAGATAGTCCCTATTAAGCCTTCCCGACGCCCAGGGCGGCCTGCTCCTCATCTATCAATGCTTGCTCCTCCTCTATGAGAGCGAGGACATGTCGGCGCAGATCTGCAAATTCAGTTGATGTCCTGTTCCGTGGTCGCGGGAGGTTAATTTCCACGATCTCCCGGACCTGGCCTGGCCGGGCTGTCATCACCACGACCCTGTCAGCGAGAAAGACCGCCTCGTCCACACTATGGGTAACAAAGACCACTATCTTATCGGTCTTTTTCCAGATCTCCAGGATCTCGATCTGCATGTAGTTCCTGGTCTGGGCATCAA
>JAPKXQ010000095.1 GCA_026394765.1 Methanomicrobiales archaeon | reverse complement strand
AATCTATTCATCTCGATCATTTTGTGCGGGAGATGTTGCCCTTCTATGGTGTTAATATGCAAAAAAGACGCTGAAGTACCTGATTGATGTGGGTCTTGATATTGCGTTTAAGGGTAAGGTAAAACGTTGTAGTGATCATTTTTTTGCTGTTCAGGGTGGATAGGTCCGGGGACCAAAGAGCGTCCCCTGCGTCTTTTTGCTGTGTGAAATATCCCTAAAAGTCATCGATTAACGAAATGTTCGATAGAAGGCTATGCAACACGAAGTGTTGCATATGAGGTAACCCTGCCCGAAAAGTCCTGGGTTGATAAATTTGAAAAAGGAGGAGTAAGGAGTTGTTGGTCTCTTCCTTGTTCCCCGGTTCGTCCGGTGTTGGGGCTTTAGGCCGGTCGTCGCCACCTTGCCTTTGCCCCGGTCTCGATATATCTCTCTCGTGCTCACCCGTAATCAGGGTATATCAGAGATTGGTGGAGTATGGGCAGTCGGTTTTGGTGCAGCTTGGCACTGGTGGGCCACCGGTCTCGCACAAGGCACCGTCCATGCCTGGATTTTGGCACTGCAGGAGTTACAAAGGTTCAGGGTGGTTCCCTTGGATGACCCGCCCTTTTATCTTCCCTGTCCCTTCGTGAATCTCCCCTGAGTATCCCCAGTGGTTCACCAGGGAATTGTTCCTCCCGGCCAGTAATAAATATCCACCATGGGTGTTGTTCGATAGTTTCTGATATGAGTTCAATAGCATAACCAGTCGGTTAAGGGAATTGAAGGAGAAGGGTATATTATTCCAATCGTTATCTGACAGAATAATGGTCAGTCCTTTTAGCAGGTCGCTCCTATAAGGAGATATCCGGATACCACCTATCCTCCGGTAGAAGGTATGGCATCGGTATTTCCCCTCCTCCACGAATCGCTTCGGGATGTACTCTCCACGAGACTGAACTGGAACGACCTTCGGGAGATCCAGGAGCATACGTTCGTCGCAGTCTCGCAGGGCCGTCACACTCTGGTCATTGCACCTACTGCGGGGGGAAAGACAGAAGCTGCCCTCATCCCGGTAGTAAACGAGATCATGCGGACCGGAGGTACGGGTGTCGCCTGTATCATTATCTCCCCCTTAAAAGCACTAATCAATGACCAGGAGGAGCGCGTCAACGCGTTCTGTGCCCCGCTTGGAATAGATGTCCAGAAGTGGCATGGTGATGTGCCCAGGCACGAGCGTGGGTGGGAGCAGGGAGAAGCGCCCCTGGTCCTCATGATAACGCCCGAGTCCCTCGAGGTCCTCCTGTTCGAGGACCATCTTGCAATTGATCTCAGATCGGTAAAATTTGTCATCGTCGACGAGCTCCATGCATTTGTAGAGACTCCCAGGGGTGTCCAGCTCCTTGCCCTCCTTGACCGGATCACCAGGTCATGTGCGCAACCACCTTGCCGGATCGGCCTCTCTGCAACTGTGGGAAACCCGGAAGGGGTAATTTCCTGGTTGACAGGTGGGAAGGGCGCTGCAGGGGTGGTTCAGGTCCCTGCACTACCAAAGCCACGCCAATTCTCATTTCATATGGCAGAAGAGGAGGGTGACGTCCCTGACACCATCGCGCGTGTTGTGCGGGGGCGAAAAGCTCTCGTATTTGCAAACAGCAGGAGCGAAGCTGAATCGCTTGCAGTCCAGTTCCCACCAAATATTGGGTCATGTGCGGTCCACCACTCCTCGCTCGCGCCCGCGCTCAGGAAGGCTGCCGAGGAGGGGTTCCGTTCCGGGGAGCACACATGCATCATTGCTACAGGCACGCTCGAACTTGGGATCGATATCGGTGACCTTGACCTGGTGGTCCAGCTTGGGGCTCCGCCATCGGTCTCGTCCTTTCTCCAGCGGATGGGGCGGGCAGGGAGGAGAGGGGAGACTCCCCACCTCGCATCGGTCCTGAGAAGCCCCTGCGAGTTGCTCTTCCTGATCGGTGCCATTGAAGCGGCACAGGGAAAGGAGGTAGAGTGGCTCAACCCACCCACCGCACCCTATGACGTTCTGGTCCAGCAGGCCTTCCTCCTCATCGTACGGCGCGGCAGGATAGCGCGTAACCGAGTGGTCCGGGATGTCTTGAGCCTTGCTCCTTTCAGAGGGATCTCCCCTGGGACGCTGCAGAGGATATTAGACTATGCGATAGAGCGGGGGGTCCTTATCAGTGATGAGGGGGTCCTCATGATCGGGGGGGCACTCGAGGAGCAGCTCGGCATTGCAAACTGGAAAGACCTCTTCTCTCTCATTCCAGGTGGGAATCAGGTCCCGGTCATGACCTCAGATGGAGAAGAGGTGGGAAGGCTCGATGTGCGGTTTGTTCAGGGGCGTGGTGGCAGGGGCTTTCCCCTCGGTGGGCAGGGATGGGAACTTACCGGGGTGCAACAGGGGTCAGACTCCCTCACTATCGTCCCTGCCGGGGCCCTTACCGGGGGTGTCTTCTGGCGTGGCGGGGGCGATGTGGTATCTCCGCTCATCTGTCGCGCGGTGCTCAGGATCGTTGTGCGTGGCGGGACGCTCCTCCCCCTTGGGGCTACGTGCAGGGATGCCCTCAGTAGGGCGATCAAGACCCTTCCTTCTGCGATGGAGGAAGGCCAGATCACCTGCCGCGAAGAGCCCACAAAAAATGGCCCTTCTATCAGGGTCTACACATTCCAGGGGGCTCGCTTCAACCGGGTCCTCGCGCTCATGATCGGCGACCTTCTCGGAAAGAAGGTGAAGGTGCGGTATGGGGGTATCGCGGTAGTGGTCCATGGCCGCCTCGGAGATGATGCAGTGAACCGGGTGGCAGAGGCCGTTGCTGGGTGTAAGTCCATGTCAATTGGTGAGGTCAGAGCCATTCTTCCCCCACCTCCGCGAGGGACATGGAAATTCTCTGATCTTCTCCCTGATGAGGTCAGGGAGGAGATGGCCTGTGCTGACTTCTATCACCTCTCTAATTTCGCCCAGACCCTGCGCAGTCTCGTAGTCCGGACTGCAGAGGCGGTCTATTCCGATGCTGATGAACCGCCCAGATCACTGGGACCCCGGCCAGGGCAAGGAGAGCAGGCGTAATACCTATGTCATGTTCTGGTCCTGGGGTAGTTAGGTCATGTGGTGCGGTGCTGGTAAAAACCGTATATGTGGCGCTCACCAGGAGGAGTATGGTCACGAGTGCCGCGAGATGGGTATACCATGCCTCGGGGAGCACCCCGGTCATCTGCTGCATTGGGCTGTACCACATAATGAAGAGAAATAGCGCGGCAAGGCCAAATGCCCACTCGGTGGGTGAGAGGACCTCGGCGAGGATCCCGGCCTGAAAGTATTCAGGGTAGTGGCCAGGCAGGAACGGGCCGAATAATGGGTAGTACCAGCTTACCTGCTCTGCCCACATGATGTCGAGTGCCTGGTGGACGAAGACGCCTGCCACCCCTGCAAGGACTGGGGTCATCAGGGACCTGGCTGCGCGTGCGGCAAGGATAACGAGGGCTATGGCCCCTGCAAGGAATGCGAGAGAGTGAGCATAGATCCTCCCATTGTCAAGGCTCTCTTTGAGGATGATATGCCCCAGAGGTTTGTCGATCAGGTCAGGGAGGACTGCACCAAAGATGGCTGCAGGGAGGGCACGTTCATCGCCCGAGACCCGGGCAACAACGACCCCTACCAGGCAACCGGCGAAGAGGTGGGCGGCCGCGAGCATTCCCGCCCTCTAATTATGTCACCCGGGCGACAGCAAAACGCCATCGTGCGATGCCATACATCAGCGCGGCAAAGAGGACCAGGACGAGCAGGGAAGTGGCTGTGTCGATGGCAGTGAGGTGGTAGGTCTCGCCGACTGCAAAGAAGTCCTCCCCGATGGCGAAGAACCGGATCCCGTTTACGAGGTGGGTGAGGGGATTTATCACAGAGAGTGCCTGGAGCACCGGGGGGAAGGCATCGACCGGGTAGAGAGCGTTACTCAAGAAGAATATCGGCATCGTTAGGAGGGTGATCACCCCCTGGAGCCCTTCAGGGCTCTCCAGGGTGATAGAGATTGCAGCTGACAGGCAGAGGAAGCCGAATGAGAACACTGCCACAAAAAGCATCACCCCGAGGTACGCAGCGATACCGGTCAGGGGGGTAGTTCCCGGGAAGAACCCGGCCCCGAGGAGCAGCCCGAAGATCAGGATGAGGGTTGCCTGTAGAATTGATTTGGCGACCACCGAGAGGCCGATACCAGCTATTATATCCCCGCGGGGGATGGGACTTGCCATGATCTCGCGCATCAGCCCCCAGTTCCGGTCAAAGAGGATAACAATTCCTCCATAGAACGATACAAAGAGGCTGGTCATTCCTATGACCCCTGCAGCCATGAATGTGAGGTAGTTCACTGAAGGAAGACCCCCGGGTGCGACGCCAACTGGTGCAAGTCGGTCGAAGCTCGCTGACATGGCTATCCCAAAAAATGCCATCCACAGGGCGGGTTGGACGAGGGACGAGAAGAGAAGCGCCCTGAACCTGACAAACCTGAGAAGGTCCCGCCACGCGATCGTCAAAAACCCCTGCCGCATCTCACCGCCCCCTTGGGGAATGTCGGACTGTTATCTGCCCTGCAAGTTGTTCACCCAGTTCCCTGCCTGTATAAAACAGGAAGACGTCGTCCATAGATGGCTCCTTCAGCATAGATGCGCGTACTGCGATCCCGGCATCGGTGAGGAGGGAGAAGACCAATGGGAGAACTCTGGAGCCTTCTTCGGCTGTTGTCATAACTACCCCCCCGTCACGTAGTGTCACCCCTCTGACCAGTCCGGATTGGGAAAGGAGCCCGGCTGCACGGTTATCATCACTCGTCTCCAGCGTGATGACGTCTCTCCCAAGAGTGTCCTTGAGGCCCGCAGGGTCACCGGTTATCACAATCTTCCCATCATCAACGATACTGATCCGGTTTGAGAGGTGATCTGCCTCGTCCATGTAGTGCGTGGTCAGAAGGATTGTGGTCCCCTCCCGGTTCACCGTCCTGATATAATCCCATACCCGCATCCGTGTCCTTGGGTCGAGGCCGATCGTCGGTTCATCGAGGATGAGGACCTGAGGGCGTGTCATCAAGCCCCGCGCGATCTCGAGTCGTCGTTTCATTCCTCCTGATAGGTGCTTGGTTAGCGTATCGCGTTTTGTTTCGAGTTCCACGAGAGTCATGAGGTCCCTGGCCCTGGCTCTCCTTGTACCCCGGTCCATCTCATAGAGCCACCCATGGAACTCGAGGGTCTCGGCAACCGTCATATCCCGGTCGAGCGTGACCTCCTGAAAGACGATCCCCATCACCCGGCGTACCAGTGCCGGGTCCTTAGTGATATTGAACCCTGCCACATGGACCGATCCCCGCTGGACCGGGAGGAGGGTGCACAGGACGTTGATGAGTGTGCTCTTCCCTGCACCATTCGGCCCCAGGAGTGAGTAGACCTCCCCTGCCTCGACAGAGAACGATATCCCGTTGACTGCCACCACATCTCCAAAGGTGTGGTGGAGCCCTGCCACCTCAATGACTGCGGCGATGCCAGTCAGCCCCTGATCGGACTACGGGCTGTCCCCCCTGGATTTATAGTGGATACGTGAGATGAGTTCGGCCACGTTCTCTGCAAAGAGTCGTATTGTGGCCATCCCCTCATTGTCTTTTTGTACATCGCCCGGGTCTCTCCCAAAGACCATGTTCCAGTAGTTGGAGCCCGGCACGATCATCTCGTTGATCAGGAAAAACATCAACATCTCCTGGATCGTTGCAGTATGCCCTCCACGCCGTCCGACAGCGATCGGGCCTCCCACTTTCCAGGAGAGGAAGTTATCAGTTGCCATCGATACCATCCCGATCCGCTGGAGGGCAGACATCACATCTCCCCTCGCGGTCCCGAAGTACACCGGTGTGGCGACAATGAACCCCTCAGCATCGCGTAGTTTCCCGACAATCTCGTTGAGTCCGTCATCGATGTGGCAGGACCCCTCGTCCCTGCACCGCAGGCAGGCCGTGCATGACTCGATCTTTCTTCCTGCGAGTGAGACGGTATCGGTGTCCATGCCGAGCCCACGTAGCACCACTGCACACTCTTCGATGACCTTTGCGGTATTCCCACCCGGTCGCGGGCTCCCACAGAGGAGGAGTACCTTTGCCATACCAGAATTTGGGACCTCCCCACCTATGAGGGTACCTGTCAGAGCCCGCGCTCCCAGTCCCTCACCACGCGGAGGAGGTCTTCAGGTCGCTCCTGGACTATCTCGACGCGTCCCTGATACACCGCTCCTGCATCGCCATCGAGGGTGACCCACTCTCCCTCGGCAATAACGGTTTCGCCGATAAGTACCCTTCGCAGCTCCTGGTCGATCCGGAGTGATGTGCAGTTCACTACGCAGACTTTTCCCAGTTGGCGCGCCACCACCGCAGCATGTGAGGTCCGTGCGCCACGTAATGTGAGGAGACCTGATGAACATTGGATCCCGTCGATATCATCGGGATTTGCGGTCTCTCTGACAAGAATGACTGGGTCTGCTTCCCCATACTGCCTGGATGCCCTGCGCGAGAACACTATTCGACCACTCACTGCACCCCCTGAGGCTGCAACACCCCTTGTAATGGGTGGGTTTGGAGAGGAGACCCGCCGTATTGCAACCCCCTGCAGGTCCACGTCACGCAGTAGTGCAATCCCGTCTTCGGGGGTGATGAGACCTTCACGGCACATATCAACCGCGATTCTTAATGCTGCGAGGGGTGCACGTTTTCCGGCCCTGGTCTGGAGGATGAAGACACGTCCTTCCTGGACTGTAAACTCGATGTCCTGCATATCATGGAAGTGGGACTCCAGGAGCCTACAGATCGCAGTGACCTCCTGCGCCACCTCTGGCATGACCGCAGCTAATACATCCTGACCCGCGGTAGCAGCCTCCCCTGACACCACCTCCTCTCCCTGCGCACCGAACTTAAAGTCCACCAGGACGTCAGGCTCCCCTGACCAGGGGTTCCTGGAAAAAGCCACCCCGGCCCCAGAACGTCGCCCCATGTTACCAAAGACCATCATCTGGATGGTGATGGCGGTCCCCCTGGTACCGGGAATGGGTGCTATCTTCCGGTACGCCTCGGCACGTGGGCTTGAGGACGAGGCGAGTACTGCTTCGGTCGCAGCAGTGAGCTGGTCAATTGGTGTTGTCGGGAATGATCTCCCGGTCTCTCTTGCATATGCTGCTTCATACTCGTCACAGAGCCCCCTAAGACTCCTCACGTCCAGGGACGAAGGATCACTGGTCCCTTCCCGTGTGAGCACCCGCGTGAGGGTGTCCTGGAAGACTGCAGGAGGGACTCCCCCGGCCACCTCCCCAAGGTTCTGGATGAGACGCCGATAGGTGTCATATGCAAACCTGGGGTTGCCGGTCATCAGGACAAGGCCACGCACCACCTCCCTCGAGAGGCCGACATTGAGGACTGTCTCCATCATCCCGGGCATGGATGCCGGGGCGCCAGACCTTACCGAGACGAGGAGGGGGCGGCGGTCGCTCCCAAAGACGAGACCGGTGGCGTGTTCGATTGAGCTGATGCCCTCTTTTAAGAGGGGCACTGTATCGGGTGGGAGCACCTTCCCCTTTTGGTGGTACTCCTCACAGAGAGTGACTGCGAGTGAGAACCCCGGGGGTACCGGGACCCCGAGCCCCGCGATCTCTGCAAGGCCAGCTGCTTTCCCTCCAAATTGGTCCCTGTGTACTGTATCGCGGCTCGCGTGGCCGAAGTGGACGAGGCGTGGCTGGCGCGTCATGGAGCCTGCCTCATCGCGCTTCACCTTCGAGGATCCGGTCATGGAGGACGTATACGGTCCGGCGCAGGAAGTTTGTCGCTTCCTCGAGGCTGCGGGCGAGTTCGTGGTACACAAGGAGTGTCTGAAACTCCTCCTGGTTACGCAGTACCGTTCGTAAAGCCTCGCGACGGGCCTCGTCAGCCTCCCTCTCAAGCGTGATGACGCGGTCAACCGCCATGAGGAAGTCGTGCATGTCCTCCCGCCCATACCCCTTGAAGAGGTACTGGGCCGCGATCAAGGCTTTGAGGTACTCCCGACATCCCGCAAGGGTGATCTCACCCAGCCGCACGAAGGAGTCGATAACCGCGTGATAGGTTTGGTTGGGAGAGAGGAGTGTCTCAAGAAAGCAGGCCTCCTCAAGGGAGTCAAGGGCGTCATCGGCCGTGTTGATGAGATATGCATAGAACTCTGCAGCTTCTATTCGTCGTGAGAGTGTCCGTACCCGGGTGACAAGGGCGTCAGCATCACTCTCCCACCTCTTGGCGCGGGCTGCCTCCCGGGTGAGTTCTATCGCCTCGTCCGGGTGCCGTATTGCAAGCAGCATGTCTCGTGCCGCTGTTGCCACTTCAATGGTGAGTATCGCGTGCTCTTCGCAGTACTCCATCAGGCCCTCGTGGGCTGATCGGAAATAGCGGAGGAGCTCTGCCTTGATCTCGTCCTGGATCAGGAACCGGGAGTGGTTATGTAAGAGCCCCTCTGTTGCCGTCCGGAGAGCCCACTTTAAAAATTCAACTGTCTTGTCGCGTCCCAGGATCTGGTGAAGGGGCTCACCGTACCTGAGTGGCACCTGTGAAGCTATGTCGAGGGCCTCATAGATGATCTTCTCACCCCCGAGCTTGAGAAAGGCCATGTGCCCCACCTCCTCTTCCGCCGCCCAGTTAAGGACTACAATCGCGTCTTTGTTCAGGAGGAAGTTTCTCATTCTCTTCCTCGCCCGGTTCCAGTCTATGAGAAAGACGATCCTGGAGCCGAGGAAAGAGAGGAATGAGAGAAGGTCTGACCTTCGCGATGCCCGATAGACCCCGGTGGCCAGGTGGTAGACCTCACCCCCCCCGCTGTCGCGGCGCGAGACCGTGTCAGTCCACTGCACTGACTTTTTTGCAAAGAGCCCCTGGAAGAACTGGAGCCTGGGCATGTGAACATCGGTATAGATGACAGTTACTGTATTGTCCTCCACCTTCACCACCAGGATATGGGCATCGGTCTCCCCGATGTCGTTCTGGATCACCAGGGTTGTACCAGTCCTCGTTGCCGTCGTCCCAAGGCCGGTATGGTCGAACTTGAGGGGCGCTGTTCTGTTCAGCCCGGCCATGAAGGCCAGTACTGGCTCGTGGTCATCATCGTTGAGCATGTAACTCATGGCACCGTCCAGACGTTCCTGTGCAAGGTCCCCCTGGAGGCGGTTGAGGGCACGGTGGAGGTCCATAACGAGGATATGAAGGCTGTCTCCTCTATCGCGGTCTCCGCTCGTGATCTTCCCGATCAGGTCCTTGGAGACCGCCTCGTCTTCATTCGAAGGGAGACCGGATACGATCTGGCGGAAACGTTCCTCAAACACCTCGCCTTCTTCGATCGTGGCTAGAGTGAAGGGGACCATCATCTCAGCCACGGCCACTCTGATGGAAGCAAATATGATGCCGCTATGGGGGATCTGGTAGCGATCTTCACCAACCCGGACCGCATTTCCCACCACTCCGTCAAAGGCCTGGTTCCGTTCACCTGACGCTTCCCTCTCGCTCTGGAGGGATGAGAATCCTGAAGCAGGGTGGTTGGCCCTCGCAATCGCAGTCTGGAGTAGGGTGAGGAGGTACTTGACCCTGTCATTTGCCGCGAGTGCCACATTCACCCGCACCGGAAGGAGGAGTTCCTCCTCTCCGAGCTCCTGAATCATCCCATCCTTCTGAGTCATTCGTGCTCACCCTTGCGTTACACAACTACAGGAACCACATTCTACGTGCTTCCCGCAGGTTCCGGTTTATATCTGGAACTGATAATCATTTGGAGAACGTCCTGGCAATAAGCGGGGAGACCAGGCCGGGGCATAGAAATATATATCTGGAATTACGGCGATTGCTTGACGTGGCAAATGGGTCTATTGCTTCCCCTCACGGCCAGCTCAGGCCAAAGATCCTCCTAATGGACGATGAGGAGAGTATTCTGGACGTGACCCGGCTCCTCCTGGAAAAGAGGGGTTTTAATGTTGTTCCGGCAAGAGACGGATATGAAGCGGTTGATCGCTATATTGAAGCGCTCGAAAAGGGAGAACCTTTTGCAATCGTTATCATGGATCTGTCAGTCCCCCAGGGGATGGGGGGTCTCGAAGCAATCGGTCTGATCCGCGCGCGGAACCCGGACGTGAAGGCGATCGTATCGAGTGGATATGCCGAGGAGGCAGCCATGGCAGACTATGGATCATTCGGGTTCATCGACATGATCGCCAAGCCGTACAGCGTCCGGGACCTCGTTGCACTGATTAAGAAGCACATCGGGTAGCACCCCTCGTCCAGTTCCTAACTATACAAGAGTACTTTCCTCAATCTTCTCACACCTCACCATGAAGTATCCTTGGTGTTAGGGTTTACTGTGCAAGAAGGATAACTGGGGCTTCGCATGCCTCATTCCCCGGAATTTGAGGTGATCCTTTAGTTTTTTTCCCGTGTTTCTTCACTATTTTGGGACGTGCGGCTCCACCATGATTAATTATCCCTGAATGGGAACTGATAAGGAATGGATGAATTCCCATGACCGACCCTGCAGTGTGCTTTGACGAAGTCCGCCTGGCCAGACGGCAGGAGATGTGTGAAGCAGGCATTCCCCTCTATCCGTACAGGTTTGATAAGGAGCGTATAGAGTCTATCAGGGACCGTTTTGCAGGTATCGGACATGACCCGAGTGAAGAGACCGTTACCACTGCAGGACGGGTCCTGCTGGTGAGAGATCACGGGAAGACCGTATTCGCGGACCTCCAGGACGATTCGGGACGGGTCCAGCTCTACATCAGGCGCGATTCCCTGGGTGAGGAAGTCTTTTCCCGTTTTTCCAGGTTTGTCGAGCGCGGCGATATCATCGGTGTGACTGGCAGGGTATTTCGGACCCGCCTCGGTGAACTGACCCTCTGGGTCGATTCCTTTACCATACTTGCCCCCGCACTCTGTGCGCTCCCTGAAAAGTTCCACGGCCTCCGTGACATCGAGAAGCGGTACCGCCAGCGCTATGTGGACTTAATTGTGAACGAAGAGAGCAGGAAGATATTTCAGACCCGAAGCAGGCTTATCTCGCTTATCAGGCGGACTCTCGACGAGCAGGATTTTTTAGAGTTTGAGACCCCCATCCTCCAGCCACTCTATGGCGGGGCGAATGCAAGGCCATTTACCACCCACCACCACTTCCTGGAGAGGACCCTCTATCTCAGGATCGCCCCAGAACTCTACCTCAAGCGTCTCGTGGTGGGTGGATTTGAACGGGTCTATGAAGTTGCAAGGAACTTTCGAAACGAGGACATCGACACCAGCCACAACCCCGAGTTCTCGATGGTGGAGATCTACCAGGCATACGCAGATATGTACGACATGATACGCCTGACTGAAGGGCTCATCAGCATGATCGTGCGTACTCTCAAAGGGGACGACCTGTGTGCATTCGGCGGAGAGATGATCTCGTTCACCCCCCCCTGGCGGCAGCTCACCATGACTGAAGCAGTACTTCAGTTCACAGGAATCGATCTGGCATCCATGACACTCCCTGACATGAAAGACCAGGCAGCTAAACTCGGGGTCGAGGGCTGGGAAGCCGCAGTGAACGAGCGCGAGATCCTGGTCCTCCTTTTTGAAGGGCTTGTCGAGGGCCGTCTGATACAGCCGACCCTAATTACAGAGTTTCCCATAGAGAACTCACCTCTTGCGAAACGGCACCGGGTGCGGGAGGGGTTCACTGAACGGTTTGAGCTCTTTGTAGCTGGGATGGAATTGGCAAACGGGTTCTCAGAGCTGAACGACCCCCTTGACCAGCTCGCTCGATTTGAGGACCAGGAACAGAGGCGACAGGGGGGAGATCTTGAGGCCCAGGTCCCGGACTATGACTTTGTGAGCGCGCTAGGGTACGGGATGCCACCGACCGGGGGGGTCGGGATCGGGATCGACCGCCTTGTGATGCTCGTCTCTGGTCAGTCCTCCATCAAGGAGGTGATCTTGTTCCCCCAGATGAAGGCAGAACAGATCGTATGCCCTGATGACGGGTCTCAACCCCGGGTGGAATAGACCAAAAGAGAAGTAGAGGATATTTTTCATGATGCCATCTGGGAGTAATACTCTCCCCTGGCACTTTGGTTACACTGGCAAGAAACTGTCTCCCCTCCCCTAGTTCCAATGTCAGAAAATTTGGGAGATATAGGCCTGGTATGCCTGGATCAGATCAGTCCATTCGTGATCCCGATGACACCAGACTGCAATATGACGGCAACAGCGATTATGACTCCTGCCATCATCACCGCGACGGCGACATTCCCCTTCTTGATCTCTTCGAACTCTTCGATACCCTTGGTGAGCTTGTCAAGGACATTGAGTGCAATGTAAATGGCGATGACTGCGAGCACGATCCCCAGGACGAGCTGGAGGATAGCAGTACCAATCATAACGACTCCGCCCACTGAAAAGACCCCTACTGCGAGAGCCGATGACAGGCCGGCTGAAATCCCTGCGATACCCGACTGGACCACGAGGGCGATCGCAAAAAAGACTGCAGCTATGAGTATTCCAACTGCCACGTTCCCATTTGCCAGTTCCCTCTCCACATCGATACCCTTTGTGATCCTGGAGAGTACTGCAAACCCTATGTAGAGGGCTATGACCGCGAAAACCAGGGATAAGATGAGCTGGACGATTCCAATTGCAGCATTGACCAGTACCATACAAAACCTCAATTTTTTCTTAAATATTGTACAGGAGAACGTATGATAACTATATCGCGGATAACCCAATAAGGAAAAAATAAGTGTTAATCAGCAATTGAATCAATTATAGCGGATCTTCTTCTCCCTCGACCCATCTGCTCCCCCCGGTCCACTCTTCCCGCTTCCAGAGGGGGACCCTCTCTTTGATCCGCTCAATGATGTACTCGCACCCCTCGAATGCTTCCCGCCTGTGCCCAGCACCAACAACGATTGCAATAATAGTCTCGCCTACCATGAGTCTCCCTGTACGATGGATGATTGTGACGTGGAAGAGCCCAAAACGACTGATAGCATCGTCCCTGATCTGGGTGATCTCTTTTTCAGCCACCTCCCTATATGCCTCGACCTCTATTGCCTCGATCCCATCGTCCCGTACGATCCCGGTGAATGAGACTATCCCCCCTACCCTGGGATGGCGTGCCCCCTCGATCAACGATGCGATAGATATTGGGTCTTCAGTCACAGCGATCACTGGGGCCACCTCATTTCTTCCAGCATAGCAGACCTACCCTCCCGCAACTGGTGGGAAGACCGCCACCTCGTCACCATCCGTGAGGGTGACCGCCTCTATCCCCGTCTTCTCCACGCGAATTCCGTTTCTCATCAGGATGACGTGGCGCAGCAGCCTGCCATCGGTGTCGAACAATGCTTCCCGTGCCCCCGGTGACCCGGCCGCGACCTCCTGGATGAGGGACAACAGAGAAGTGCCGTCGGGCAGGTCGATGGACGTTTCGGCGGGAAGGAACTCCCTGAACCGGGCAAATGCCCGCACCCTTACTCTCACGCCGATCTGTTTCTCCGTATGGAGGTAAATCTGGATTGGTGAGGGGATGGGGGTCATTCCAAAAAACTCAATATCCGGGTCGGTGGCAATGTCCCTTTCCATTGCTACATCAGCCCTCTCTCTTCCGATGAGGTGCCGTGCAGGATCTGCCTGGGTTCCTGGTGCTCTTCTCCACTCTGTCAGAATCGACGACATTTGAGATGGCCTTCGTCTGTCGCGGCAATGGGGACACATAAACGAAGTCGGCCGGGAATGTCTGGACCCGCCAATCAGCGGGACCTGGGCGGTGAGCCGCGCTATTAGTGGTGGTCCACAGATCCAATATCTCCCACCATGATACTTCGCTTCGCAGCAGAACCTAACCCGGCATTTACCAGTCAGACCTCACAGTCATCCCCTGCTGCATAGACCCTTACCACTGTCTTTGCCGTCTCTTCACCGATGCGTGATGCGACCTCACGCACGAAGATATCGACCATCTCCGGGTCGATGCAGCCCAAGCTCTCGCCACCACTGAGGACAAGGCCGGTGAGATAGGAGAGGTCATCATCCGGCATACGCGTGATGCGGTCCCTGAAATCTGCAGCATCACGGGAGAAGTGGTTTGCGACAGGAGGGAGGACGGAATGAAACGACCTCCCTGAACCAGAACAGACGAGGTCTTCACATTCCGGAGCAAGTCTGATGAGTAACTTAATATCCCTCTCAACAAGTTCCCGTGCCATGGTATCTCTCCTCTTTTTTGGCAAAAAGACCAGATAATGCTGGTGCAGTATCACCTGGCATGTCTGTCGTCAGCTGCCAGGTTCCCTGACCCGGTTCCGTACAGTAGTGAGCGCGAGGACGGCATCCTCAGCTTTCACATCGCGCACGCCGCTGATGAGAAAGATGCGAAAGCGCTCTAATACATAGTGAGGGATAGATCCCTTCAGACTCTCCAGGATATCTTCCCACCTCCGATCAGGGAAATATCGCCTTTGTGCCTCCAAAAATATGCATGCCCCATCATCCCTGGTGAGGACACCACTCTCCTCGGCCACTGCGATGGTTGCGCGGATGTTCACAAGGGGCTCAGATAGTGGGGCATACGTCAGGGGGTCGAAGGTGAGGGCGACCTCATCATCTGAGGTAAGGACTCCGTCCCTGTAGAGGCGGTAGACCTCCCCGACCCCTTCCATACCGAGGGTGTCCAGTTCTGCCGCGCGGAGCGCACCCATGCTCGATGCACCCACAACCCGTACCCCCTCATGGATCACTGCTAGGACCTCCCGGTGTGCAACGGCGCAGTCCTGGAAGAACACCCCGTCAATCAGGACGATTGTCCCTGCTCCCTGGGACCCGGCAAGGAGGAGGTCGCCCCGCCGGGCTGGGGGGAGGTACAATGCGTCGAGGATACCCCGGGCCGTATCAACTGGCAGGCTTGGGCCGAGGAACACGACGATTTCTTGCATCATTGCAGCGCTTTCCTATCCTTTCCCCGTCCATTGCAAAGACTTCCAGGCCCGGCACGATGACGCGTACGACCGGGACCCCGATCTCAACCCTTGTGAGGTCTACCACGAGAACCCTGGGAAACCCGGCCGTATTGAGCGCACGAACCGTTTGCTCGATGTCTGTTAGGAAATCATCGCTTTCACACGAGGGGATCGAGGAGAGGGAGATCTCTCCTGTCCCCTCGAACCAGTACTGGTTCATTCGCTTTGTCCGCTCGTACCCGATACGTCTTCGAAACTCTGCGACAGTAGTATCTTCACGCGCCCCGTGGATCTGCGTGAGGCGGCTCTGTGCGACCTCGGTGAGGGCACGTACAAGAGCAATTCCTGCTTTGGTATGGGTACCCATCCCGATGGTCAGGAGTGAGGGGTCACGGAGGGTGATATCGTCGGCGACCGCGGCAAAGGTGGGGATGCCAAGGTCACTGGTGATGTCCTTCACAGTCACCTCCACTCCGGCCGCAGCAAATTTGAGGAGGAGGTCGCTCCCTGTGCCTGGGGTATCTACACGTACGATGTTTCCCGTGGTGCGGGATGCTTCGGCGAGGGACCATGCATCGCGCTCCACTACCTCCATCAGCCCATGAAAGACCGCCTCTTCCCTGGTATTTCCTGATGCAAGGCCGTTAGTGTTGGTCCGAAAGAGGGGCGGCCCTTCCCACATGAACGGGTGGAAGACCGCGTGAGCTGGCAAAAGTACTGGAGTCCAGTCAGGCACAGAAAACCCCTCTACCCAAGGGAACGGCGCTGAGGGGTCTGCGTTCCTTGGCAGGATCAGGGTGGCGGGGTCTACTACGTCATATTCTGCAGTGAGGGTGTCAAAGGTGCCTCTGATGATGGGCAGTGCCCCGGGCTCGGCTGAATACCGCTCGATCCCCTCCATCATCGCTGAGACCTTCGCCTCTGTTGGTGTCGCTCCCTTCCCGTTGTACACCGATATCGCCCCATTAAGTGCGGTTGGGCGGATGCTGGAGAAGACTGGGATCCCGATCCGGTCCAGGCTGGTGATGTCAGCAACCCGTGTGATCCCGGCCGCCGGGAGTTTCGCCTCCACTGTGGTAAGGGTCTCAGACGGGGGGACCGCACGCTCGGTCTCACCCCGATACCCTTTCTTGCATGGAAAAAGTCTCATCGCCACCTCACTACCTCTACTTCAGTCTCCCCCGGTAACTACTGTTCATTTCCTCGATCATTTCACGCCCATATGCGGATACCGATGAACCGGTCCCCATAATGAAAGAGAGACCATCCACTCAATATATGGGAGGAAAATCGATATACGTTCGTACCTTTTAGTGGACTCTCTTCTCTGCAGTGCATCTCTCCCTGGACCAGATTACAGGGGACTGGGGAAAACGTCGATTTCTTCTTTTGATCACCAAAATACTAATTTTCCACTGATGGATGGGCAGGGGGGGGAAAGGTTTATAGATGACCGCAGCGAGGCATTCTTCACGCGCGTGAGTGTTCTTCAGTTACTGGTAACCCCTGGTCATATGGACACAGGTGGTAGGACTAGGGCCGCATCTGCATACGCGTAAGTGGTGGCAAAGACCAGCGAATATAAGTCATGCCTTTACTCCTGGGGACATTTCCCCCTGGGTAAGGAGCAGAGACAGTCAATAATCAAGGTGAGCGGTACATGACGTATTCCAAGCGAATGGTATGGAGCATCGGAGGAGTTGCTCTCCTTCTCCTCCTATTAGGTGTCCCGTCCGGGTGCATGGCAGATACCTCCTCGGGAGATGGACTCTCCCTGCAGTCTGGGATGTCACTCCTCCCCCTGGCTTTCATGGAGAATCGGGGGCAGACCGAGCCTGTGGTCCTCTTTCATGGCGAGGCAATAGGGCACCATATATTCTTCACACGTCGTGAGGTAGTCCTCGTGGCGACTGGGAGGGAGATGGTTGAAGAGAGCGTGACTCCCGCCGGAGGCTCATCTCCTGTGGTAGTGAGAATGGGCGTTGCGGGTGCTCGCCCTGGAACCCGAGTAGAGGGAATCTATCCCCAGGAGGGGACTGCGAACTTTCTGATCGGGAACGACCCTGCAAAATGGAAGACACATGTGCCTGTCTTTGGAGGGGTCGCATACCGGGACGTCCTCCCCGGTACAGACCTCGTCTATCAGGGTAAAGAGGGATACCTCAAACGTGAGGTCATCCTTTCTGCCGGGGCTGACCCAACTGGAGTTGTCTTCACCTACCGGGGTGTGAGCCGCATCACGATACAGGAGGATGGGACCCTCGACCTGGAAACACCGCGTGGTGTTCTGCACGAGGCCGCACCTGTCTCCTACCAGGAACTCGGGGGAGAAAAAGTCCTTGTCTCCTGTCAGTACACACTCCTGGGAGATCGGAGGGTTAGGGTTACAGTCGGAGACTATGACCCTGCCTACCCTCTGGTTATCGACCCGGTGCTGGACTATTCCACGTTCCTTGGCGGGAACGCGGACGAGACCGGGTATGGTATTGCGGTGGACGATACTGGCTGTGCCTACATCACAGGGACGACAGAATCGACCAACTTCCCCAGGAAAGCCTCTTTTGACTGGACAAAGAACGGCTGGGCCGATATATTTGTGACCAAGCTCACATCAGATGGCACTGACCTCGTGTACTCGA
Source organism: Methanomicrobiales archaeon (assembly GCA_026394765.1). Classification (GTDB taxonomy): domain Archaea; phylum Halobacteriota; class Methanomicrobia; order Methanomicrobiales; family Methanospirillaceae; genus JAPKXQ01. The sequence goes on along the minus strand of JAPKXQ010000095.1, from coordinate 2,074 downwards.
CCTATATTGGGGGCTCACGCGATGATATTGGGTATGACATCGCAGTGGACGATGCATACCAGGCCCACTTGACAGGGTCGACGAGCTCTCCTGACTTTCCCCTTGTCTCTCCTCTTATAGAGGATCAGGTCTGCAGCCAGGCAGACGCTTTTGTCTTGAGCCTTTCAGAGGACGGGAGTGAGATCCGGTACTCCACTCTTCTGGGAGGTACGCTGACCGATGTTGGCCGCGGCATCGCTCTCGACCCGGATGATGACTACAACCCAGTGGTTACTGGCTACACTTACTCCTCCGACTTCCCGGTTGAGAACCCCTACCAGGACGGCACCCATTGCTCTGAAGGGGCAAGAAGTACCCTCGGGGCAGATGCATTCATCACTAAACTGATCTTTGATGGTGCGTCGACTACACTCGCCTACTCGACCTACCTCGGGGGCTGCGATGATGACAAGGCGTTTGCCGTCGCACTCGACAGTTCAGGCAACCCCCTCGTAACGGGATATACCAGGTCCTGGAACTTCCCGGTCGAAGCGCCCTTCTGGGGGGCCCGAATCGGGGGGACTGATGCCTTCATCTCCCAGATCGATGGTGCTGACCCCAGCCAGCTCCTCTTCTCGACGTACCTTGGTGGGGACTCAGATGACGAGGCCCATGCTATCTGTGTCATTGACGACACAGCGGTGGTATCGGGCGTGACGTCCTCCAGGAACTTCCCGGTGGAGTCCCCGTTACAGAGCACCCTTGGTGGCGGGTCTGATGCATTCCTGTCAGTCCTTGATCCTGCAGATGGGTCCCTCCTATTCTCGACCTACCTGGGTGGAGAGAAGGACGACTCGGCAGACGGGGTGGCAGCAGGACCTGAGGGGGAGATGAGTCTTGCAGGGTTCACCCGTTCCCCAAATTTCCCTCTAAAAGGTGCGTTCCAGGGGAGCCTTGGTGGGGGGCAGGACGCTTTTATAGCGACATTTGGCGAGGACCCGGACCTCCTGACCCCCACACTCCAGTTCTCAAGTTTCCTTGGCGGCACTGCGAACTGGGATGCGGCAAGAGACCTCGCGACCGAGCTATCAGGTACAGATAGTGAAGGTCTCTATTTGACTGGCTATACGAAGTCTTCAGACTTCCCCACCGTGCCTGAAGGGGGGGCTCTACAATCGGAAAAAGCGAGCTGGCAGGACGCGTTCGTTGCAAAGGTAGTCTCTGCTCCGCCAGAGGCGGCTTTCTCAGCCGACCCTGAGTATGGGCCTGCACCCCTCACTGTGGTATTTTTTGACGAATCGACAGGCGGCCCGGACGAGTGGTCCTGGGACTTTGGGGACGGAGGGACCTCTCTTGAGCAGGACCCTGAGTACACATTTGATGACCCGGGGATCTATAACGTCACCCTCACTGTCTTTAGTAGCGACGGCACGAGCACGTATGAAGGTATTATCGAGGTTGGTGACCTCCCATCTGCTGATTTCCAGTCTAATGTGACAATTGGCGCAGCTCCTCTCTCTGTAGCCTTCGAGGACCTCTCCACCGGTGACCCGTTCTCCTGGTCCTGGGACTTTGGTGATGGGGAGACATCAGATGAACAGGACCCGGTCCATACCTTCTCTAGTGGCGGCACCTACGAGGTGGTACTCGAGGTCTGCAATGACTATGGCTGTGATAGTGCCGATCCAGTCACTATTAGCGTGGGGGGACCCCCTGTCGCGGCCTTCAACATCTCCCAGATGAGTGGTACAGCCCCTCTGACTGTGGACCTCACAGATCAGTCTTTGGGCAGTCCTACCTCCTGGAACTGGAGTTTTGGAGATGGTGGAACATCAACGGCCCAGGACACCAGTCATACCTTTAGTCTACCTGGAACATACGATGTCAACCCATCGCCCTCAGCTTAATGACTATTGACCTCATATCACGGCGCATACACAAATTCAACAGATTAGTGACTTGTGTTAAAGTGCTGAATCGCTCCAATAATTGGAGTCGTGTATCGATTTTTGTCCAACATTATTTCGAGTGATTCATCTCACTGATCCGGGATATGCACAAATAAAAGAATTACAATAAAAATCCCGGTTAATGG
>JAPKXQ010000051.1 GCA_026394765.1 Methanomicrobiales archaeon | reverse complement strand
CGGCTGCAAGGTTCCTGATCGTCATGTTCGTCGTACCCCGATACTCTTCATTGAGGTATACGGCAGCTCCAGAAGGGGAAGATGAGATCGAGAGGGTGGCAGGTAGTTGAATAGAAGATAACCTCACCTCACGAGAAGTCGATTGACCTGCAGAAAGAGTGATAGATTCTTTCCAATCATCGTATCCAGAAAGACGCAGTTTGACCTCATACGTCCCGGCTGCAAGGTCACTAAAAGTCGTGTTCGTCGTACCTCGATACTCTTCATTGAGATACAGCGAAGCTCCAGGAGGTACCGAAGAGATCGAGAGAGTGGCATTGGATGAGATAGAAGATAACCTCACCTCACGAAAAGCAGATTGACCTGCAGAAAGAGTGATAGGTTCTTTATAGTCCTGGTATCCAGCAAGACTCAGTTTAATCTCATATGTCCCGGGTGCAAGGTCCCTCATTGTCTTGTTCGTCGTACCTTGCCCCACCCCATTGAGATACACGGCAGCTCCAGGTGGTGTCGAAGAGATCGAGAATGTGGCAGCTGGTGGTGGATTAGAAGATAATTTCACGTCACGTGAAATCGATTGACCTATAGACAAGGTGATAGATTCTTTCCAGTCCTGGTATCCAGAAAGACTCAGTCTGACCTCATACGTCCCGGCTGCAAGGTCCCTTATTGTCGTGTTCATCGTCCCTCTATTCACTTCATCAAGATACACAGCTGCTCCAGGAGGAGAGGATGAGATCGGGAGTGTGGCATAGGATGGTGGAATAGAAGATAATTTCACGTCACGTGAAATCGATTGACCTATAGACAAGGTGATAGATTCTTTCCAGTCCTGATATCCAGAAAGACTCAGTCTGACCTCATATGTCCCAGGTGAAAGGTCCCTTATTGTCGTGTTAGTCGTACCTCGCCTCTCTCCATTAAGATACACAGCAGCTCTTGGAGGTGACGAAGAGACTATCAGGGTGGCAGGTGATGGTGGGTTTGAAGATAACCTCACCTCACGAGAAGTCGATTGACCTGCAGATAGAGTGATAGATTCTTTCCAGTCCTGGTATCCAGCAAGGATCAGTTTTATCTCATATGTCCCGGGTGAAAGGTCCTTTATTGTCTTGTTCGTCGTACCTCGTTCCACTCCATTGAGATACACAGCAGCTCCAGGAGGGGAGGATGAGATCGAGATCTGACACGCCTTTGTAAGTAATTTCCTGAATTGAGTTACTACATTGACCTGTACCGCAACCGTTTCTTCATAGGGCTGATACCCATCAAGATTCAGCGCTATCTGACGATTTCCTGAAGGTACTAAAAGTTCTGCCCCTTGCTCACTGGTAAGACCGCGGTCTGTACCGTCAATTACAATCTTTGCACCCGGAGGTTCCGAGGAGACAACCAGGGTGGTTGCACTCCCAGACTCAAGGTTACATTGGGGGACTATGATCGTATTGCCAGGAACTACACTGATGGGGAATGAGAATTCACTGTACCCATCGAGGAGCAGGGTGATGGTATGCTCACCTGCTGAGATACCAATAAGGTTGGGTGTTCTCTCACCGGTATACAGTCCATCGACAAATATGAGGGCCCCACCAGGATCAGATCGTATATTGACCGCTTGATCCCCTGCAGCTGCCCCATTTGTGCAGAGACCCAATGTAAAAATGAGAATTACTACGAGTTCGATCCCCAGGGATCGACCTGACATCTGATTACTCCCGGGTCATAAAAAAGAGGGATAAGGGATCATTCCACATCTGGCTCCTTCCGCAGCTTCTTGATATAGTAGTAGTACGCAGCCGCGCTGATGATGACCAGGACCAGGAGAAGGGCTAGGATCCACAATGGGAAGGTTGTTGGCGGAGGAGGGGGCGATGGCGTTGTCGGTACTGTTGTTGGTGGGACCGTCACCTCGGTCGTAGTGATAGTTGTAGTTTCGGTGGATATCGTTGGTGTGGGTGCCACGTCACCGGGCTCGATAATAACCGTAGGTACAGTAGTGGTAACCGTCGTATTCAGTGTCGGGGTTTCGATCGGACCATAGAAGGAGCCACCTCCACCTCCTCCACCGCCACCCCCGCCGCCGCCACCGACGTATCGGAAGGAGACACTGATGGTATGGTCCTCATGGATGTTTGAAAAGGTCCATTCGTTGATCACACCTTTCGAAGAACCATCAACGATCATACTCTGTACCATACAGCCGGGCGCTGCGATTGCTTTGAATGTCTGGTTCGCCCCAGCGGTAACCGTCACATTCCCTGATGGCTGGATGATACCATTCGCTCCTGCAGTTGCTAATATGGTATAGACGGTCCCATCTGTAAAGCTTGCAGCAATGGTGTGGGCGGTGAGCACATTTGAGAATGTGTATGAAGAGACCGGGCCCTGTGAAGCCCCATCCACTATCACGTCCAGGATACGGTACCCACTTTCAGGCGTCACCGTGAAAGTGATGTTGCTACCTTGCGGGACTGGAACATTGCCATAGGGGCTGATACTGCCATGTGGCCCGGCGGTTGCGTTGATAATGTAGGTTGCCCCGGTAAAGACCGCATGGATGGTATGGCTTGCACTGATGGAACTGAATGTGTAGCTCCGGACCGCCCCGACCGATGCCCCGTCCACCACCACATCGGCGACCGCGTGGTTGGGCAGTGGACTGATAGTAAACGTCCGGTTCTCGCCATAGAACACCGGAATAGTCCCTGACGGGATGATACTCCCATTTGCCCCTGCACTCGCCGTTATGGTTAAGGCCTGGGGCGCAAAGGAGGCAGATATCGTGTGGTCTGCGGTTACATTCGTAAAGGTGTAGGTTGGGACGGCTCCCACCTGACCCCCGTCGACCAGGACCGAAGAGACCTGGTAGCCAGGGTCAGGGACCATTGTAAAGGTGATCGAACCTCCGGAAAAGACCGGGACTGCACCTGTTGGCGATATCTGGCCGTGTATTCCTGATGATGCGGTGATGGTATAGTAGGGCAGCGTGGTGGTGCGCAGGTTGAGTTCCGTCACCGCTCCTTCCTTGTACGGGTAGCTCGGCTGCCACCCGACAGGTTCAGCAACTGACAGGCATTCAGCCGGGACACCGTTTACTATGAAGGTGACAGGGGCCCATTCAGGGATATTTACTCCCTGGACCGCAAGCCTGTTCCCACCCATCGACTGGTCCCCGTACTTCCCGAGAACGGTCGTTACTATCCTCCCGCTCCCACCGGTCACCACCGCGGCGATCGTTGATCCGACAGGTGCCGGTGTGTCGAGGAGGGAGACTGCACCATAGAACTCATGGGGGAGGAGCGGCGGGTGGAGGCTCACTTTGATGTAGTCCCTCTTCACCGCGGTGCTCCTTCCGGCAGAATTTGAGGCAGTGAGCGTGACAGTGTAGTTCCCATCACTCTGGTAGGTGTGGGATGGGTCTCTTCCGGTGGCGTTTGCACTGGAATCTCCAAAGTTCCATTGCCAGGTGTCCGGCTGCCCGGTTGAATGATCGGTGAACTGGACGGTAAGCGGGAAACTGCCTGAAGTCGGAGTGCCTGAGAAGTCAGCTACAGGCCTTGGTGGCCATGCCCCGACCCTTAGGTTTAAGTTGGTGACAGCTCCTTCCCGGAACGGATAGGTCGCCATCCAGCCGGTGCCGGCTGAAGCGTCCTGGCACTCGGCCACCCTCCCGTTGAGCGAGAAGGTTATCGGAGCACCATCCGGTATGCCTATACCAGTTACCGAGAGACGTCGTCCGAATGGGTCAGGGTCTCCGTAGACTCCCTCGAGGTCAGTGATGAGGTATCCCCCGCCACCTGAGACCACCCCAGTGACCGTGGTCCCTGCCGGAGCCGGGACGCTGTCCATGTACACCGCACCATAGAACTCATGCGGGAGCTGGGGCGGCTTAACCCCTACATTGATGAAGTCGAACCGTGTGAGCGTGCTGCTCCCCGCAGCATTTGCCACTGTGAGTGTAACATTGTATTTACCACCATACTGGTAGATGTGGACCGGGACTGGAACTGTCGCATTCGCTGACCCGTCACCAAAGGACCACTGCCAGGAAGTGGGCCCGCCGGTAGACCTGTCAGTGAAGATGACGGTTAAGGGGGCGTCCCCACTCATGGGGTCTGCGGTGAAGTCAACGATTGGTAGATCTTCCGCGTGAATAAACTCCTGTTTAGTCGTGCTGTTCGAACCGGCTGAATTCGTAACAGTCAATTTGACTGTGTATGTCCCTTTGGCGGTATAGGTGTACGCTGGATCCTCATATATCGAAGTTCCTCCATCACCAAACTCCCAACTCCATCCAATGGGGTTGTTCAGCGACATGTCAGTAAACTGGACTGATAAAGGCACTTTCCCTGCAGTGACGTTCGCATTGAAGTCAGCGACAGGTAGATCATCCGCGTGGATATACTCCTGTTTAGTCGTGCTGTTCGAACCGGCTGAATTTGTAACAGTCAATTTGACTGTGTATGTCCCTTTGGCGGTATAGGTGTACGCTGGATCCTCATATATCGAAGTTCCTCCATCACCAAACTCCCAACTCCATC
>JAPKXQ010000082.1 GCA_026394765.1 Methanomicrobiales archaeon | reverse complement strand
TTATGTCGGATGTTCTTCCGGATATAACTCATAACGTAGTGTAACGTTCCACTACTATATACCACTACGGATCTATCATAGTAACGCCACATTCGATATGAATAGGTGAAATAACGCAATCTTGAGGGATTTTAATTATCTGAAAAACAACCTTATTTTGACGCCATAGATTCTTCTTCTCCTTCTGGACCGATCTACCAGATCTTGATGACTCGTACTGCTTTGGAGAGAGAACCAGGACCAGCGTCATGATGAGACCGGGATCTTGTTCTCTTCTGCAATGGCGAGGAACGCATTCGCAGTATATTCTGCCTGCCGACTGGTCATCCCATAGGTGTTGAACTTCCAGACCTTGGTTGCCCCGGGGATAGTCCCCGCGATTCCCAGTTCCTTTAAGGCACTTGAGAGGAAAAATCCCCGCTTCTTATGGGTCTTTGCGACCCGGTCAAAAGATCCCGAAGTATCGATACGGGTGAGCGTATGCTTCCGCGGCAGTTCTGATACAACTTTGGTGCCTTCGATCCTCTGCAGTGCCTCAACTACCCTTCGACCATTGGCAATCTCTTCGTCCCAGTGGCCGACCCTCTCCCTGACTGCTGGAAATGAAGCCATCATACCTATCAGGGTCACTCCCATGAGAGTACAGCCCAGTAGCATTACCTCTTTTATCCCAAATGTCCGCAAAGAAAGGTCGGTCTTTGCCGTGGTGGTCCGAAAGAGCTCAGTTGATCGCTCCTTGGAAGTGGCAAGGACTCCGGAAGGCGCCGGGGCCGCCATGCTCTTATGCCCTGATCCCACCACGAAGTCAACACCCAGATCCCTCCCATCCACTGGGAGTATCCCGACGCTGTATGCGCCGTTGTAGAGGACCGGGATGTCGTACTGGTGGGCAACACGTGCGACTCCCTGCACGTCATGGACATTGCCATACTGGTAATCGATGTGGTCGATCATCAGGAGGGACGGGGCTCGTCCAAACTCCCGCAAGACGGATTCAATAGTCATTGCAGCAGCGTCTGCTGTGATATTATGGCCCAGTTCAGCAGGGATCTCCCGGATGACCCCTCCTACTGACTCTACTGCGAGGACTTCGGTGTAATGGGAGAGGGTGGTGAGTAGGACCGGGTCGCCCTTTCCCACATAAGTACCGGTGACGGCAGAAAAGCCCCTTCGTGCACCCGGGACCACTCTTGCCTCTTCCATCCCGATAAAGGCCGCGAGTTCCCGATGGAAACGGTCAATGGGTGGGGTTTTGATATGGTCGAGCCTGAATGGCTTGCGGCAGTGGTCGCAGACTGAGTACCCGTCCCCGTATGCTATCACCGCTTTCATCGCGTCCACGGTCAGCCGTCCCCCTACCTGGATCGGGTCGATGTTGATGTAGCACTCATCGAGGTCCCTGACCTCGATCCCTTCTGCACACCTCATGTGAGGAGCTCCTTTCTGATGCTTGCCACCTGATCTTCGAGGTCCCGGATGAGAGACTCGGCGCGTTCCCGTTCCGGTGGGATGAACCGGTGTTCGGGGGCGGTAGTCCTCAAGAGGGCACGGATCTCGGTGAGAGTGAAGAGCGCATCAAATACCGACTCGACAGCTCGTCTCGACAAATGGGATCACCAAGGTTATCTCGTCCCCCTAACTATTTGAGGACGCATGGGGACCGGTCACCTTCACCTCTCACCCGTGACCTGCCCGACAGTTTCACACCGCACGGCTCGTCCTTAAAAGAGCTGGGAGTTCAGTCTCTTGTACTGATGAAGATCGCCCATTTCGCCGACACACATCTCGGCCTGTCACAGCTGGCAGCTATTGACCCTGCTACGGGAATGAACATGAGAGAGACTCTCATCTACTCCAACTTCCTTGCCGCAGTTGAAGCGATAGTGCGGGAAAAACCCGATGTGATCATCCATGCCGGGGACCTCTTTGACCAGGTGAAGCCCAAGACCGCGGCACTTACCACAGTCCTCGATGCTCTCACCCGGCTGGATGAAGCGGGTATACCCCTGGTGTTGATATCTGGTAACCATAGCATGCCAAAGACGCGGTACACCCGTTCGCCCTTCACGGTCCTTCTCTATCACCACGCCACGGTCCATGCCGCCTATTCCTACCGGTATGAGCGCGTTGAGATCGGAGATACGCTCTTTCACCTCATCCCCAACATGCTCGCCCCTGCGGATTACCGGCATGCATTTGACAAAATCGCCTGCGATGGCGGCTTTCACAATGTCCTCGTCTCTCACGGGCTTGCGAGCACTCTGCGTGACAAGCGGCTCAGGACCGTCGCAGAGCTTGAGATCGATGCGACCATCCTCTCTGATGCTTTTGACTACATCGCACTGGGTCATTACCACGGCCAGGTCGAGGTGGCTGCCAATGCATGGTACAGCGGTTCTCTCGAGTACCTCACCTATGGGGAGGTGAGAGATCTGAAAGGTGGTCTGGGAATCGATCTCTCCCGAGGTGAGATCACCCACCTGCCACTGCCCCATACCCCGATGATGGACCTGGGTGTCCTTGACTGTGCAGGGACCCATCCACGGGACTTCTCTGCGAGGCTTGCAGATGCCCTTGCCACGCATGCCATCCCCCAGGGAGCGATGGTCAGGGTCAGGATCGCAGGGCTTGATGGGGAGCGGGTGAAGCAGATCAGGCCACGTGACCTCGCACCACTACGTGAGGGCCTCCTCGACCTCTCGGTACGGTTCCTCACTCCGGGAGATGAACCGGTCATGGCTGAGAGGGATGACCTTATTGGAATCGATTATGTGGAGGAGTTTGCCGCGTTTGTGCAGCGTAGCAACCTAAAACCCGCAGATGAGGCGGCGGTGATCACGCGGGGGAGAGACGCTATCACTCGTGCCCTTCAGCAGCGCGACGAGGGAATACCTGATGCTCCTTGAAAGGCTCTATCTTAAGAACTTCAAGCGGTACCGCACCGCTGAGATCAGGTTTTTGGACGGCATCACAGGAATAGTCGGGAGCAACGGCGCCGGGAAGAGCAGCATTGTTGAAGCAGTCCTCTTTGCGTTCTATGGTGTCCAGGGTACCGGTATTAAAAAGGAGTTCATCATCGCTGCAGAGGCACAGGGCCGGGAAGGGTGCGAGGTATCCCTTGATTTTCATACCTGTGGACACCGTTACCGGATACTGAGGACGATGCGGCAGGGAGCTGGGACCCTCCATGACGCAGACCTGTATATGGACGGCCGTCAGCTCGCAACGAGCGTTAGTGCGGTTTATCGTGAGGTCATCCGGATAACCGGAATGAACCCACAGGACATGCGCTACACCATGTATGCCGGCCAGAAGGACCTCGCTGCCCTCACCACTGCAAAGCCTGCGGAACGGAAAGAGTGGTTCTCAAAGGTTCTCAGGATCGAGAGTATCAGGGTCCATGTCCTAGATGCCCTCAAAAACTCACTCTCAAAGACCGAGTCCGAGCATGTAAATCTATTAGGCCTTCTCTCCGGCCTGGACCCTGAAGGGATCAGGGCCGGTATCGCATGCACCCTTAAAGCCAGGGAGAATGCCATTGGTGAACTTGAAGCAGTCCTGGCCTCCCTCTCAAGCAGCGAGGACCACCTGCGTGCACTCGCAGAGGAGCGGGAACGGTTGGAAGAGACTGCACGCCATTTCCAGGATCTGCGCAGAACTGCAGATACTGCAAGGTCCTGGCTCTCGATGTGTCTCCAGGGTGTACGGGATGTTAGCGCAGAGATTTCACGTATACATGAGGGCGATAAGGAATTTGCACGACTTTCTGCCGCTGAACAGGAATATCCGGGTGTTGTGGCAGAACGCGAGGCAATGGAGCAGAAAAAGGCCATGCACCAGTCTATCAGTCATGCACTCGCGCTGGTAACGACAAAGACTGGAGAGCGGGAGCACCAACTTCGCGGAGTACAGTCTAAGCTGCAGGCCCTCCGGGCTGATGAGGCCCGATTATCCGTTATCCAGCCACTCGTGACAGACCTCAAAGAGGTCACTTCCCAGCTAGCGGCGCTCCTGGAACAGGAACAGGAGTACATCAGTGCCCAGGCAGACCTCAAAAGATATGGGGACGAGACGGTCGCCTCAGAACGTGAGGCAGCCCTTATTAGGGACTCTCTCGCACACCTCCGCGAGGTTGATATTGAACTCGCATCTATTGCGGGTGGAGAAGAGCGACTTATACTCGCCCGTGAAGATGAACGCCGCAATGCTCGTGCAGCTGAGCATGCCCGCACAAGAGTCCGCTGGGAAGAAGTGGCCGTTAAGACAGAGGTAAAATACCGTATGGCCATTGAGAAGCGGCGCGTACAAACAGAGCGGGAACTACACCTTGGAAAGGCTGCATCCACGCTCCTTGTCCTTGAAGCTGAGACCGGGCAGCATGAGAACACGGTAGCCCTTGCAACACGCGAGATTGAAGAGGTACGCGAAGCACTGGCAAAACTGAATGTACGACAGGAGGAGATCTTGGCGGCAGGTGAGGGTGGCACCTGTCCTCTCTGCCATCAGACCCTTGGTGACCATTTTCATGACCTCATGGGCGAGTACCGTGCCGATGAAGGTGCACTCAATCAACGCTTGTCTGCTGCGGCCTCGCGCAAAGATGCCGCTCTGAAAGCCCTGGCCCAACTCTCTCCCCGGATGATGGACCTTCAGACGCAGTGCACTGAACACGCTCGCCTGCGCGAGGAGATCGCGGCACTGTCCCGTGAAGCAGAGACGCACTTCCTGGCAGTTGCAGAGGCCAGAGAGCATGCCCGAAAGGAGGCTGTCATGATACGGGACCTGGGCCTTGAAGATTATGACCCGGGTGCGCATGCAGAGGTAAAGGCCCGCGTCCTGGAACTTGAACGGGTGGTGACGCGGGCGGCTCAGTTGCGGGGTGAGACTACCCAGGCAGTTGCGATCAGAGCGCAGCATGACCGGCTCCTTGCGCATCTCGAGGAACTGTATAAAAGCCGCAATGACGCCGCACGGCGGGTAGAGACCTATGCCTATGACTGCGATGCACTGAGCAGAACAAAGGTCCGCATGAGTGAATGTCAGCGTGCCTACGAGGAGTGCCTCACCTTGAGCGCCCATATCACCGCCATTCCCGCCCTTACTCAGGAGGAGGGAACACTTACCAGGGACTTTGCAGACCTCGGCCATGAACAGCGTGATCTCACACTTCAGGTCTCCACATTGGGATATCGCGATTCTGACTATGCAGCATTAGAGGCAAAGTGGGTGAGGGCCCAGGCTGATCATACCCGTTTCCTTGTCGAAGTTGAGCTGCGCGACGCACTCCCACGGCTCCAGGCACGGTATCAGGAGCTCACGGCTGCTATCGCAGATAAGAAGCGTGAACTCCAGGCAACAGAAGATGTGCTTGCTGCACACCCCCATGATCCGACTGCGCTCTCAAGGATTGGAGAGAGAGCCTCAGAGATAAACTTATTTCAGCAGCACCTGCGTCAGGAACGGGGAAGGATCGAGTCCACCCTCGCCCACCTCGCAGAGGACCTCCGCAGTGCCGAAGAGAGGGCTCTGCGTGCTGCTCAATGTGAACAACAGATCCGTGCCTGTGAGGACGAGGCACGGCTCATCACTCTCACACGCTCACTGATTGGTAATTATGTCACCTACCTGATAGGAAAGGTCAGGAGTGGCCTCGAGCACGAGGCAGGAAAGGTTCTGGGGGAGATTACTGGCGGGCGGTACGAACAGGTCCTGATCGACGGTGACTTCAACATCTTTGTCCGTGATATCGGCGGTGATTACCCTATCGAGCGCTTCAGTGGTGGAGAACAGGACGACATTGCAGTCGCAGTAAGGATCGCGCTCTCCCGGTATCTCGGACGGCTCCACGGTCTGCAGGAGAGCACGTTCTTAATCTTTGACGAGATCTTCGGCAGCCAGGACGAAGAGCGAAGGGCAGGACTCATTGCAGCACTCAGGACACAGGAGTCCTACTTTCCGCAGATCATACTGATATCGCATATCGCTGAGATCCAGGGAGAGTTTGAGAACACACTCCTGGTCAGGATGCGCAATGATATGACGAGTGAGATTGTGGAGGCCGGGTGAGATGGCAGGAATATCTGGGAGGTCTGCGGTGGAACGGGTGCTTACCAGGATCCAGACCCTTGTCCAGCCTGACCCTGCACCAGCCTTTGCCCTGCAGAGCAGGCTGGTAAGAGAGGACTTTGTTGGAATAGCTCCTGTGAGGGAGGGGACGCTTTATGCCATCGATGGGAGCAACGCCCTCCTCGCTGAGGGTGGATGGCTCACCATTGCAGCGATGAGGGCCGGCATGAGCAGGTTCCAGGACGGGTCGGTCGTAGAGCGGGCGCTCACCCCGGTCTGGTGCGCTGCACCAGGGTCAGACTCTGGGAGGGCTGAGTTCGAAGCCCTCTACCAGGAGTGCTTTGGAGGTGCACCGGGCTTTGTCCCCTCATTCGATGACCCTGCACGTGCCATTACCTCGATGCGCGAGATCCTCGAGCTCTTTGTGGCAAGGGAAGTTGCAGGGAGGTTGATGCCCGGAGACTGCCTCCTCTTCGACGGCTCATGCCGGGGTGCAACTCCACCCCTCGATGCCCTCTATCAGGAGATCACTGGGGCCGCTTCAGCGCAAGTATCGAAGTTCAGGAAGGTGCTGACCCTGAAAGATTGGACCATGTGATGGGTTTTTTGGCTGGATGTGCAGATGATGGACGGATCCCCGGCTACCCCTACCCCCTCTTTGATGTCCATCGTGCGGTCACTTTGAAAGGAAGTGACCTGACCCGGCTGAAAAGTTTGCTATACCAGGGGTATGCCGAGACCTGCGGGGGAAAACAATCCTGGGACAGCCTTTTTGGAGATTATCATGATACATTTGGATGCTACTAAAGTGCAGGACAGCGCAAAGTTTCGGTTGATCGGGCATAACGTCCTCACTTACCGGTTCATCGTACCCCACTACCAGGAGATCTATGTCGGAGAGGTCGTAACAGTAAAAGACCCGGTAAAGGAACTCAGGTTCTATGCCAAGGTCACAGACCTCACCCATGAGTCCAACTTCGCAGACCCGAGTTGGGATACGCGCCCCTATACAACACAGTTCTACGGGCTCGACGAGGACGTCTACCTGGGGGTCGAGGCAGTTCCCCTGGGGATCGTGGGAAAGGATGGCAGGTTCCAAAAGCCCAGGACACTCCCTGTAAAGTTCTCCCAAGTCACTCCCCCGGACCACGAGGACTTCCTCCTCTTCTCCTCACTCATGGGTGATATAGAGGTAGGAATGATGAAGTCAGGCCAGGAGGTCATACGGGAAGTCCTGGTCAAAATCCCCAGTCAAGTCCTCCCTCAGCACATGGGGGTCTTTGCGACGACCGGGATGGGCAAGAGCAACTTCATGAAGGTCTTTTGTGCGTCATGTATGAAAGAGCGCAAGTTCGGGCTCCTAATCGTCGACCCCCATGGAGAGTATCTGGAGGGAGGAGGGAAGTCCATTGTGGGAAAAAAGACTCTTGGGCTCTCACACTTCACCTCCCGGACCGGAGGCCTCTCGGTGTTTACGAGTCGCGGAGAGGATCAGAGACGACAGTACAGCATCAACCGCCTCTGGTTCTCTTATGATGACTTCAGGATGAGTGACTTATCAGCCCTCTATGATCTCTCTGCTCCGCAGCGTGAGGTTATAGAGGCCCTCGATGAGATCCCTGGGAGTGAGGTTGTCCAGTTCTTCCAAGACCTAGACCCTGAAGTCTTCACCAGCGAGTCTTACCGACACATGACCGGGAAGAACCGGGAGATTGCGCACCGGGTCCGGACCTCGATGCCCGGTCCTCTCCGGGTCTTAAAGCGCCGCATAGAGAACCTGAAAAAGTACGCTTCCACCTTCTTTCGCCAGTCTGGTTCAGCCCTGTCCGAGATCCAGCGACATCTCAAGGAGAACCGGGTCGTTTTGGTAGACATCCCGATGATGAGCGAAAGAGCCGAGCTCTTCGTCCTCTCAATTCTCACCCGCACCATCATGGCCCATCACCAGGAACTTGCCCAGGAGGCCTTCGCAGCAGGGGGGGACGGGGCCCTCCCCCAGGTCCTCATTGCAATTGAGGAGGCACAACGCGTCCTTGGATCTTTTGGGTCCTCAACCCAGGTCTTTCGGGAGTGTGCCATGGAAGGGCGGAAGTTTGGTGTCGGCCTCTGTGTCATCACCCAGCAACCCAAGAACATCGACCCGAGAGTGCTTGCCCAGCTCAACACCTTCGTGGTGATGGGCCTCTCTGATAAGGGGGACAGGGAGATGATCGCAGCGAGCGCAAAGCACGACCTCTCGCGGATGGACACAGAGATCCAGACCCTGGACCGTGGGGACGCCCTGGTAAGCACGATCGGGATCCCATTTCCAGTGAGTACAAGGATACACCTCTACGAGGACTTCCTTGCGCATGAGAACCGAACGGTCCGGGACCCTGCCCGCGAGGGTCTGATGAGGGGCTTTAATTAATAAAAGGGCTGGCCTTTGAGGGCCCTTCGCACGAATGCGACGTATCCCTCATTTCTGCCCTGAAGACTCACTCTTCTTGATCTTCCTAATAGAGACACAGTTGATGATTGCGTCCCCGCTAACGATATAGCGTTTCATCACCATGCCGAGCACCTCCACGACATCGCCCTTTTTGATCTCCTCCTGGGTGCTCGTGAACATCTTCACCGAGATCTCCCCGCTCTTGTCAGCGATTAAGAACTGTGGGCGGTTTATGAACTGGAAGTACACACGTTCAACAACTCCTTCGAACCGAACGGGCTCGCTGAGCATATGGAGTCCAATTGCGCGGATCCTCACTGGGCGAGCTTCTCTCTCGTACTGGGGGATCATCGATGCGTACTGGCTCTGACTCAGGTAGTTGAGCCCGAGTGGGAAGATTAGAAGAAACGCAAGCGTGGGGATGCCCCATGCAAGGATCTGCAAGTTCCTGGTGATTACATAGGTGATCACCAAAAGAATGAGAAAGAATACAAAGACCCCGATCGCGAGGACCGAGACCTTTGCATTGATACTGCCGATCTTCATCAGACCGTCTTACTTGAGAGCGGCGATCTCCTTCCTGAACGCTACCCAGTAGATGACACCAACAAAGACCATGCCACCTACGATGTTACCTATAGTGACGATGATCATGTTGTTTGCCCAGAACCCGACCCAGTTGAGATTAGTATATCCCACCTTCGAAATTCCGGCAATTGCAGCACCAGCCGTCTTATTTGCAAGGATGCCATCGGTGAAGATACCAGCTCCGATGAAGTACATGTTTGCTATAGAGTGTTCGAATCCGGTGGAGACGAAGGCCATGATCGGGAACCAGATCCCGAAGAACTTACCAATCAGGTCGTCTGCGCATATCCCGAGGAGGATTGCAAGGTTAACGAGCCAGTTGCACCCAATCGCTTTGAGGAACGCCGACCACATGCCCATCATGCCAACATACTGGACTTTAAAGGCAGCTATAGCGATCGCTCGCGTTCCAAATGCCGTCACTGTACCGGCGCCTGCAGCATCCCATGCACTGAATGGCCCGTACGCCATGATGTAGGCATAGACGATAGACCCGATAAGGTTCCCGACATAGACCCATACCCAGAGATTGAGGACTGATCCCCAGGTGATCCTGTGAATAAATGCAGCCATCGGGGCGAGCATTGCGTCACCAGTGAAGAGCTCTGCACCGGTAAGGACGGTGATAATAAGCCCAACAGGGAAGACCGCACCCGTGATGAGTGCACCAAAACCAGCGCTTGCAGCGCCTACACCGCCAGCTGCTGCGACGCCTGTACTACAAACGGTAGCGAGTGCGCCACCCATGGCTATATACGCCCCTGACATGAACCCACGAAGGATCATGTTCCACCAGGGGAGCCCAGTCTTGTATTTCCCAGCATCGCCGCATTTTGCGACAATTTGTACCGGGGGATGGAATACCATTTTCACACACCTCTCTTCTGATAGCTACCAACAACTCATAAACGCGAACTGTGTTGGTTCAAACTAAAATCCTTTGTGGTCTTATTAATAACTTTCTAATTGATCTGGCGGCTTAAAAGGAAAAACGCGGAGAAGAGATGAGTTTTTATTAGGGTGGCACTTTCGTCCTCCCACCGCGGGGGATAGAACATTGTAGTATGCCATGCCATCATATGGAATTCCTATATTCTCACTCCTGCAGCGTCTCGGTGATACTGCCCGAACTCTGAGCCGATCAGCTGATCTCCGGTAAAAACCGGCCCCTCTCTGCAGACTCTCATCCCTGAAGGGTCGATCGCACATGACCCGCAGACCCCGACCCCGCACTTCATATACCGATGGAGGCTGAACTGCCCCCGCCCTTCCATTCCATGTGCGCAGAGCCTTGTCAGTACGGCGGCCATCATTGGCTCAGGTCCGCAGGTGCAGATGCCATCGAATAAAGTGAGATCGAGGGTATCCATAAGTTCAGCGACATAACCGTGGTGACCTGATGAGCCGTCATCAGTGGCGATGACCACCTTGGTGACCTGCCTGAGATCTTCAACAAAAAGGAGTTCATCAGTCGTACGCGCGCCGAGGAGAAAGACCTGGACACCCCCTCCCCGCGCGAGGGAAAGTAGGGGTGCGACCCCAATTCCACCTGCCACCGCAAGGGTCCGCGCACCTGTAGAGAACCCGTTTCCAAACGGGCCTCTGACCCCGATGAGGTCCCCGGGACCAAGGCCGAAGAGTGCATCGGTCGCATCTCCCACCCGCTGGACCGTGATTGTTCCCGCCCCTGTTAGTGCCATGGGCACCTCGTCCACCCCTGGAACCCAGACCATCACGAACTGGCCCGGAACAAACTGCACCTTCCAGTCCAAAATAAAAGTCCTTACTGACTGAGTTTCATGCACCACGTCCCTGATGATGACTCCCACTGGGAGGCCCTCATTCATGGGCAACTCCGATGATGGTGGCCGGGTTGACCCCTCCGTCCTGGTAGAGCGCTCCGGCAATATTGCGGAAGGTGTCAGGGTCGTTGATAAGAGCGCTCCCGATCTCGACTGCTGATGCCCCTGCCATCATCATCTCAATGACATCGCGCGCAGAGCTCACCCCCCCGCAGCCGATGACAGGGATGCTGCACTCCTCATATAGCTCGTATACTGCCCGGACCGCGATGGGAAATATAGCCCTTCCCGAGAGGCCTCCATACCGGTTTCCAAGAACCGGCCTGCGGAGGTCAACTGATACCCTCATCGCCCTCACCGTATTGATCGCAACGAGGGCATCGGCTCCCCCACGTTCGGCAGCTCTCCCACAAGCCGCGATGTCTGTAACATTCGGGGTGAGCTTCACCCAGGTTGGAAGTCCCAGGCGTTTGACTGCTCTTGTACAGGCTTCGACCATCTCTGGGTCTGACCCCAGTGCCGCGCCATAGCCCTCTGCATGCGGGCAGCTTAAGTTCAGTTCAAACCCCCTCGCCAGGTCGCAGAACCATCCCGCGACCCTTGCAAACTCTTCAGGTGACCCCCCAAAGACGCTCACAACTACCGGTCTCCCTGCGAGGCCAACGAGTTCCTCCCTGAAGTGATGCGACGGGTTGGGAAGTCCCATTGCATTCAGAAGGCCATCTTCAAGGGGTACAAGGCATGGCCCCGGGTGACCACCTCCTGGGAATGGCCCGATAGACTTGGTCACGACACCCCCAGCCCCGGTCCGCAGAACCCTTGCAAGTGAGGACCCTGTCGTTCCCAGGACCCCTGCGGCGAGGAGGAGGTGGTTTTCAAGCGCCACTCCGGCGACTTGAATCGGTCCTCGTTTCAGGGCGAGCATACGGATCACACCTCTCCTCCCAGGTATTTATTCTGCGGCACCGCATTACAAAAGCAGCATGACCGATCTCGCAGTACTTGGGACAGGGAGGATAGGGGGCGAAGTGGCATACCTCGCTGCTGTGACAGGACTTGCAAAACGCCTCGTCCTCTACGACAGCCAAAAACAACTTCTCCAAGCCCAGGTACTGGACCTCCTCCACACGGGAATCGACCTGGAGATCAGCACCAGCACGACTGATGTCCGGGACTGTGACATCTGTATCTTTGCTGCCGGGATCGCCCGTGACCCGACGGTAAAAACCCGTGCTGACCTCCTCCAGGCTAACATCCCGGCCGCACATGAATGTGGCGGTGCGCTCAGGAAGTTTGAAGGGGTACTGATCACGGTCACGAACCCGATGGACGCCAACAACCGGCTTCTCCAGGACCGATCAGGCCTGGACCCATGTCGGTGCATCGGTTTCGGGTGCCAGGTCGATAGTGCTAGGTTCTCACTCGCTCTGAATGAAAGGGAGATAGCAGGTGCGGGGTCAGTCCTTGGTGAACACGGGGAACACCAGGTCCCAATCTTTTCAAGGCTAAATATGGAGGTTTCCGAGGGTATGCGGGATGAGATACTTGGGCACCTCAGGACCGCGAGCATGGAGGTGATCACTGGAAAAGGGGGGACGGTCTTTGGCCCGGCCTACCACATCATTGCCCTTGCAAGAGCGGTCGCCCTGGACCAGAGGGTTACATTATGCTGCTCATGCATACTCGCTGGTGAGTACGGGCACCAGGACATCTCGATCGGTGTCCCTGCGGTGATCGGCCGGGAAGGAGTTCACCAGATCGAAGAATGGAATCTCGACCCATGGGAGGAACGCAACTTTGACGTCGCTGCTCAGTTCATCGCAGGGCTCTACCAGCACACCAGGTGAATATTCCATCCCTCCTCACCTGGCCCCAGACCCAGTGAATGCTGATGGCGGCATCAGAATCGCTATCTCACAGGTGGAGTACAGCACTACCCCGGATGGTCCCCTCATCCACCTCTATGGCAGGAACTCTGCAGGCATCGCTTCCTGCCTAATTGTAACGGGTTTTCGTCCCTACTTCTATATCGCTGCCGCAGATCTGACCCAGACCCCTCTGCCCCCCATTACCTCCCTGGAAGAGAAGACATCGTACCGCTCCATCCATGGTGAGGTTCTCAGACGCCTCTATACCGGAAAGCCTACTGATGTCCGGGAACTCCGTTCACGGTTCCATCACTTTGAAGCTGATATCCCATTCACTACCAGGTTCATGATCGACTGCGGCTTGACAGAAGCGGTTGCAGCACCGTCAAGTCCCTGCGAATACTCTGAGATCAGGCCCATTAAGATGGACGCCCCTGTCCGGACCTGCATAATCGATGTAGAGTGCGACGACTCCCGGGGGTTCCCTGACTCTGGACGGGACCCTGTCCTCTGCATATGTGCCTGGGACTCATTCACCCAAAAGAGCACCACCTTCTTCCTGGACCCGGAAGGGAGCCTTGCAAAGGCCCTTACAACCTCTCCCGGAATCCGGGGGAAACACTGCTTTGATCCTGCGTTTCACACCATCCTCACCTATCCAAACGAAGAGAAGATGTTTTTAGGATTTTCAGCATTCATCCATGATACCGACCCCGACATCCTCTCTGGGTGGAACTTCACCGACTTTGACTATTCCTATATCCTGGGGAGAATGGCCGCCTGTGGCATCCCTGAAGGGAAGCTCGCACGTCTCCATGGCCAGACCGAGCGGAGTGCAGTACGTGGACGCTCTGTATTTGACCTCCTCGCAGCGTACCGCAAGATGCAACCTTCGCTGCGGTCGTCCTACAGGCTCGACGCGGTGGCAGAGGCCGAGGTCGGTGAGACCAAAGTGCGCTACCGTGGCCGGATCATCGATCTCTGGAAGGATGACCCCCTCCTCCTGGTCGAGTACAACCACCAAGACGTCGCGCTCTGTGTCGCTATCAATGAAAAGAACAGGATCGTTGAATTCTATCGGGAGATCGCACGATACGTGGGCTGCCCTCTCGACCGCACCCTCGCGTCCTCAAGTATCATCGATATCTACCTCTTGCGAAAGGCTTACAACCGCTATGTCCTCCCATCGAAGGGGAATGCAGATGCGGAAGAATTTGAGGGAGCGACGGTCTTTGAGGCTAGTCACGGCTTAAAAGAGAATGTGATCGTCCTCGACCTCAAGTCCCTCTATCCGATGGCGATGATGACTATCAATGCCTCGCCTGAGACCAAGGACCCCGAAGGTGAACTTCGTGCCCCCAATGGGGTGCGGTTTAAGAAGCAGCCCGATGGCCTTGCCAGGAGCATCATCAGTGACCTGTTAAAAGAGCGCGACGAGAAGAAACGTGCGCGAAACCTCCATCCCTTCGGTTCCCAGGAGTATGTCCTCTTTGACCTTCAGCAGAATGTCCTGAAAGTTATCATGAACACCTACTACGGGGTGTCGGGCTTCCCCCGCTTCCGCCTCTATGACAGGGAGATCGGGTCTGCAGTGACCGCGGTTGGGAGAGCGATAATCGAGCACACCCGCCGGGTCATTGAGGAGATGGGATATCGTGTCATCTACGGCGATACCGACTCCTGCATGGTCACCCTCCCAGGCCATGACATCCCTGCCATGATCGCAGTCGCCGGCGTGATAGAGGAGCGGCTTAATGCGAGCTACAATGAGTTTGCAGCACGGGAACTTAACGCCGCGTCACACTTCTTCTCTATCAAGTTCGAGAAGATCTACCAGCGGTTCTTCCAGTCCGGGCGCAAGAAGCGCTATGCAGGTCACCTAATCTGGAAAGAGGGCAAGGTGGTGGACGAGATCGATATCGTTGGTTTCGAGACACGGCGCAGCGACACGCCGGGAATTGCGAGGGACGTGCAGCGGCAGGTCATGGAGATGATCCTCAAAGGCGAAGACTTTCCAGCCGTCAAGCGATACCTTGGCGGAATAATTCGCGACTACCGGAGCGGTAAGTTCAGCCTCGACGAGATAGGGATCCCAGGGGGGATCGGGAAGCAGCTCGACTCCTATGCGAATGTTGATGCCCATGTGCGGGGGGCGAAATACGCCAATGATAACCTCGGGACCGAGTTTGCCAAGGGCTCGAAGCCAAAGAGGGTCTATATCAAATCGGTCCAGGGTAAGTATCCTAAGACCGATGTCTTATGTTTTGAGTATGGTGACCAGGTCCCTCCAGAGTTTGTGATCGACCGCGAGTTGATGCTCACAAAGACTATCAGACAGCCAATATCGCGCATTATCGAGGCCCTCGGGTGGCAATGGGACGATATCGACCCCACACGGACCACCCTCTCCCAGTTTGGTTTCTGAGTGCATTGAGGGAGGATCTGAGCAAACAAGAAGAAAAGACTGTTCCTGAATCGGTGATGCGCGGGTGAAGGTGGTCCGCCAAGTCCTCTTTCATGTGACTGGGGTGCGGGGGACCTCATGGGTGAGCGTCTTTTCAAGGAGAATCTTTCCCAGGGGATCAGTAACCTGGATGGTGAGGGTATAATTGGTCCCCGGCTCCTTTTCGACCCTTTTCATAAACGGATGAGCACTGGAGAGGTTTCTATAGGCCCTGTTTGCTGCGGACTCCAGAGTGACCCCGTTCTCCAGAAGTTCATATGAGATGAAGTAGTCGCCTTCGATCCCGCTTCTCGGAACTGCTAGGAATACTACCTCGGTATCGGTAGGGATGGCCTCTGCGATGATTGATGCCACCACCACGTGATCCCCCCCAGGTTGTATTGACTGGGGGAAGAGGAGACTCTGTATCGCCCCGGTTGCGAAGAGAGCAGCTACTATTATGATAACCATCACCGCGGCCGAGACCAGGACCGGGAAATTTTTCGTCCCTCGCCTCACCAGAATCCCCTTATGAATGCGTATTTCACGGGCGGGAATTAATCGTTATGGAGTGAGCACTCTATCCAGCTGGTCCATCCCTAAGTTGACGGTGGAGAGTATCAGTAATTTGGCAGTTCCAACCGTCATTATTGGGGGGACCCACAGCGGTTGTGGGAAGACGACCATCGCCCGGGGTGTGATGGGTGCGCTGATAGAGCGGGGCCTGGTGGTCCAGCCCTTCAAGATCGGTCCTGACTTCATCGACCCAACCCATCACACCGCCATCTGTGGCAGGCAGTCTTTCACCCTCGACCCATTCATGATGGGAGAGCAAGGTGTGCTGAGAGCATATTGTACTGCGACCGATGGAGCCGATATCGCGGTGATCGAGGGGGTTATGGGCCTCTTTGACGGGTTGGACGGGTCCATGAACGCAAGTTCTGCGCATGTTGCCAGGATCATCAGGGCACCTGTCGTGTTGGTGGCAGATGTTGCAGGTATGGCGGGGAGCGTGCATGCCCTCATATCTGGGTATCGACATTTCGATCCAACCATTAAGGTGGCAGGGGTCATCTTCAACCGTGTGGGGAGTGCACGGCACCGTCAGCTCATCACACGTGGCCTTGCCCTTCCCGCGCTCGGATGGGTACCCCGCGACCCGCGGCTTGCACTGAAGAGTCGCCACCTCGGTCTCCACATGGCTTCAGAGACCAGTGAGACTCATGGAGTAATTGAGGTCATCAATGCAAACTGTGACCTCGACGCGATAATCTCCACTGCAAAAACAGCAAAGGCCCCATCTCCCTGCCCACACATCCCGGATACCTCGTGCGAGAGTGACGTCAAAATCGGTGTTGCGCGTGATGAGGCGTTCTGCTTCTACTACCTGGAGAACCTCGCGCAACTGACCCGCGCAGGGGCCCGCCTTGTCCCTTTTTCCCTGCTCAAAGACCCCCTCCCCCAGGTCGACGGTATCTATCTCGGCGGAGGATACCCTGAACTTCATGGAAAAGCCCTCTCGAAGTCCCCTGCCCTCTCTGCACTTCGGACCGCAAGTGCGGAGGGAATGCCAGTCTATGGGGAGTGCGGGGGCCTCCTCTCGCTCGGAGAGTCACTCACCACCGATGAGGGGACGTTTCCTATGGCAGGACTCCTACCCTGCGTGGCGGAAATGACCTCGCGTGTCCAGGCACTCGGCTACACTGAAGGGACCGTCACAAATAATTCCTCATTTCTGCCTTCCGGCTCTTTGATCAAGGGTCACGAGTTCCACTACTCACGGGTTGACTGCTCCAGGGACGCCCGTTTCACGATCCGGCTCACGCGGGGGAGTGGGATAGATACTGGCAATGAGGGGCTCATCGAGGGCAATACCATTGGGACCTACACTCACGCATGGTTCTCCACGGACTTTGTCATCTCATTTCTCTCTGCTGCAAGGGCCTACCAGAGATCTTAAGTCAAAGCCGCCTGCCCTCAACTCTCCAAAGGGCTCTTCTCCTCTCCAGGTACATATTCGGCTCAGTGTGAGTGCATGGCTAAGCACAGTACGATGCGGAGCGACGAGGTGAAGGTTGGGTACCAACGCGCCCCCAACAGAGCGCTGCTGCGCTCTCTCGGGGTCACCAGCCGGGAGTTCGACCTTCCCTTTGTCGGGGTGGCAAATGCATGGAACACCATCGTCCCTGGTCACGTTCACCTCAGAGAACTCGCAACAAAGGTCCGGGAGGGGATAACCGCAGCGGGTGGTGTCCCCTTCGAGTTTGGCGTCATAGGGATCTGTGATGGCATTGCGATGGGACACGAGGGGATGCGGTACTCCCTCCCCTCACGGGAGAACATCGCCGACGCGATAGAACTGATGGTAGAGTCACACCGTTTCGATGCCCTGGTCTGCATTGGGACCTGTGACAAGATAGTCCCAGGGATGCTCATGGCAGCCGCTCGCTGTAACATCCCTACAATCATCCTTACCGGAGGGCCGATGCTCCCCGGGTCACTCAATGGAGTTGACCTCTCGCTGATCGATGTCTTTGAAGGGGTGGGAAGGGTCGCCGCAGGCACGATGAGCGAAGAGGAATTGCATGATCTGGAGCGCTGTGCTATGCCAGGCTGCGGGAGCTGCCAGGGGCTTTATACCGCCAATACCATGGCATGCATCACTGAAGCCCTTGGGATGTCCCTCCCGGGCTGTGCCACTGCTCCTGCGGTAGATGCCGAGAAGCTCAGGATCGCCAGGGCGAGTGGTGAAGCGGTGATGAGACTTCTCGCTGAAGGGACCACCCCTGACCAGATCCTCACACCCGGGAGCATCGAGAATGCTATCATGGTCGATATGGCACTTGGGGGGTCGACCAACACGGTTCTTCACCTGATGGCTATCGCAGGAGAAGCAGGCGTCCCCCTCACCCTCGCCCGCTTCAATGAGATAGGTGCCAGGATACCTCATCTCTCCTATATGCAGCCCGCCGGTCCGCATTCGATGCTCGCCCTTCACCGTGCCGGGGGGGTCCCCGCACTCTTCTCACGGCTCTCTCCCTATCTCCATGAAACCCCCACAGTGGCCGGTATGACCACCCTTGCGATCGCTCATCGCTCCCGGGTGCTGAATGAGGAGGTGCTCCACCCAATCAGTAACCCGGTCAACCCGGCAGGAGGTCTTCGGATCTTGAAAGGGACGCTTGCACCCGACGGAGCGGTGGTCAAGGCGGCAGCGGTAGACCTGGAGATGTGGACCCATAGCGGACCGGCACGCGTGTTTGAGGGAGAAGCTGCCGCGATGAAGGCCATCCTTGCACGCCAGGTGGTAGAGAACGACGTAGTGGTTATCAGGGGGGAAGGGCCGCGGGGTGGCCCTGGCATGCCAGAGATGCTCGCCCCCACTTCCGCGCTCATAGGACTTGGGTACCGCCATGTCGCCCTCGTCACAGACGGTCGTTTCTCGGGAGGGACGAGGGGGCCATGTATCGGGCATGTAGCCCCTGAAGCGGTGATTGGTGGTCCAATTGCACTTGTCGAGGAAGGGGACCTCATCAAAACTGACCTCCATGAAAGGACCATTGACCTTCTTGTCGACCAGGGCACTCTCGCAGCAAGAAGGGCCTGCTGGACGCCAAGACCCCGGACACTCAAAGGTGTCCTTGCGCGATATGCCGCCACCGTGGCACAGGCAGACCAGGGCGCAATAACTCTCTGCCGGGATGTCGTATGAGTGAGGCCGGGTTGTCAGCAGAAGGCAGAAGAGGAGAGGATCCTGATAAGTTCACCACCGCAGAATGTGCTCATTGTGGCGGGGAAGGGTGCCGCTACTGCGATCTCAAAGGATCGGTGACCATAAGAGCACCACCCCAAAGATGTCGCCACTGTGAGGGAGACGGCTGCATATACTGCGGTTTTACAGGCTGGGCCGGTCTTTTAGGAAAATATGATTGAGCGTAGCCTGTACACCCGCAAGCATCCTCTCTATCTCCATTTATGAACGAACACGTAATGCTCCTTGGATATCTTGCAGGGGCATGCACGACTCTCTCCTTCCTTCCACAGGTCTATCGCGTCTGGAAGACCAGGTCTGCAGGGGATCTCTCCTATGGGATGCTGGGGTGCTTTGCATCAGGGCTCACCTTATGGCTGGTATATGGGGTTTTTGTGGAGTCTCCTCCCATCGTGGTTGCAAATGGAGTGACACTCGCCCTTGTTGGAGTTATCACATTTCTCAAGGTGAGATATGACAGGATCTACCGGATGCTCTCCCGATATAGTACTCCGCCAGGAACGGATGAGAGATAAGATGGGGGGGAAGGCCCCTCATGATCCATCAGTTCTCTGCCTGGTGGAAGACATAGGTCCCTGCGATATAGTCGTGAAACCCCTGCTTTCTCTTGGTCACTCCTATTGCGAAAAATCCCATGAAGATGACGATAGCTGAGACAAACTTGGAGAAGAACCTTAGTGTGGCGCGTGAAAAGGTGAGCCTGCGACCACTGTGGTCTGTTACTGCGAGACGGAGCGCGATCTTTCCAAGAGTCCCCTGGTTCTTAGAACTCTCCAGCACTGCAAAGTAGAGCCATGGGATGAGTATGATTATGACCATAATGGTTACGACCACTGGGACTGGGATCGCGGCCTGGACCACTTCGCCATCACGGGTCGTGACCGGGAGGTGGCGTGCCGCCTGGTACATCATCCTGGCCCCCTCAGAGAGGCCGAAGAGGCCTGTGGCAAAGGCCGCGATCAGGAGGATGAATATTAAGTCGATGATAGCAGCTGCGAACCGCCGCACAAACCCCCCATGGATTTCAGTAGCAACACCCCCTCCTTTTCGTACGAGGATCCGGCGCGGTGGTTCGGGTGGCACGATCTCGCCACCGCACCAGGGACAGAACTTCCCCCCTGCCTCTGTCTTCTTTCCACACTTCTGACAGTACATTCCCCATGCACCTGATGGTGTATTGGTAACCATCACGTATGTTTGAATGTATCGAAACCAAACGCCCAAAAAATTCTTTATAGTATCGTTATTTTCTAAAAAAACTTGTAAATAATTGATATTTTGGAAACTGGGCCGCGAGATCCCTAATAAGACCTCCATGCATGCATAGCATGTCCAGGCCAATCCTTTCAATCGTTCAGATCCTGTTTTGACAATAGGTTCGCTACAAGTACGATCAGGGAGAGATCTCATGTATGCACTTCCCCCTGATCAAACCACTCCTTATCAGAAGCGCGCTACTTGCGTCCTTTTCAGTCGTGATACTCATCGTTATGCTCACATTTGCCGGGTGCAGCGGAACATCAGGTCCTCCTCCAACTCCAACACCGCCAAATACTCTTCAGCAACCCACCACTCCTCTTCCCACTACCCTGCCCCTGCCTACGACCACTCAACCGACCACTTCCGGTACGCCAACACCTGTTCCTACTCTCTCCCTGGGACCCGGTCCAATCGACCCCCTCCCGGATTACATAGAACCAGGGATCGATGTCAAGAAGGACAGGGTCTATTCTGGGATCTCTGTGACATATGGGGGAGGGCTCGGACAGGGTGTCATCCGTGAGGTACGGGTCAAAGTTACCCGTTCAGATGGAACTATCGAAGAAAAGACGCTTCCATTCTCAAATCCTGACCTGATTGGACTGGGCGATTCGGTCACCCTGCAGGGTACTAGGAGACCGGACCGTGTTGAGGTCACCCTCCTCGCGGGTGGGAAGTACTACCGGGTCTTTAACGAGACCCTCGCTGAACCGGGCTTCTATGAGTGATGAGTGACGGCAGCCCCAGGGTTCAACTACCCTGGTCTCTCATCTCCCCAGTCAGTGCGGTCCACTGCGTTTCCTCTTCAATTCCTTTTATCGCCGCAGGGAGACATTCAGGCACGGTTGAAATCTCAAAGAGATGGAGGGTTCTGGAAATACTGCCCCCAATCACTTTCCCCCCTGTGTAGCACCTTTGGTGCGCGGCCAGCGCGGCATTGAAGAACACGCCACTGGGGTTTCGCGGTTGCGGTCTGAATCGCGATATTAACCAGCTGGCGGGTCCGGGGATCAGGGCTTTCATACCACGCACTCAATGTCAATGCGTTCCATTAAAGGCGGAGAATACGTCCGGGCACTCATCTTTCAGGAAATGGAACCGATTACGATCCATGCATATCGCATCATGCTCTTCTCTTTTGGGCTGAATGTCACCTCCCTCCTGCCTCTCCAACCGCCAATTCTGCGTACCACGTGAGCACAGTGCTCATGAGTGCGATACATGCGAGGGAAAGGCCGAGGAGGACCCATTGTCCCGGGCCTGCAGACCCGGTCGCGAGCCTGACAAGGGCGTTTAATGGATTTTCTGGAAACGCAAGTGAGAATAGCAGAAGGACTACGATGGCGGTTGAGTAAATGAACTGGGCGGCTGTACGCTCACGGTAGTGAAGCGCGCAGAAGGCAGCGATAAGAATGAGCACAAGGGCATACGCAGTTGCATGAATGAGTATCAAAGGCGCGTTGAGGATTGGAATCCGGTTCACCATCAGGAGGAGGAGCCAGGCCCCGGCCTGCACCGGGACCAGCACGGTGCATGCGAGGACCTTTCCCCACACGACCTCGGCCCTGGAGACTGGTGTTGTGAGGAGGACTTCTAGGGTCCCCTGCTGGTACTCCTCAGTGATGAAGTCGATCACCAGTGCCGCAGAGACAATGGCTGGCATGAACACCAGAAGAGGAATGAGGAGGCCATAGAGGAACTCATAGAACGTACTCCCTGACCTGGTATGTGGCATCGTGAGGGGGACTGGCGTCTGATCCAGGCGGGATGCACGGACCCTGCGGAGATCTGTCTCATAGGAGATCAGGATGTCCTTTAACTTCACCTGGACAATTGAGGCCTGGATGTCGTTTTTAATGGTGTAAAGGGTGACTTTCACCGGGTCTTTATCGTTTGGGAGCGTCTCTGATACGAATATGACCGCTGAGAGCTTGCGCTCTTTTAGTGCAGCAACTGCGGTAGAGAGGTCCATCTGGTAAAGGTGAAAATCAGTGCTCTCGTTGAGGTATGTGCGGAGTGGACTATCATTTCCACAATACGCGACCGGATACTGCACCCCCCCTATATGGGAGAGAGAAGAGGGGTCATAGATGGAGGTGAGGCCGACCATAAGAAATGAGGAGAAGATGGCTACAAAGAGCTGAAGGGCAATTGCAAGGACGATCGTTCGCTCTGATGCAAGGCTGGCGAGGTCTTTTTTTGCTATCGTTTTGATATTCGAACCTTTCATTTGAGCCACCCCAGCACGAAGGTGAGGTTATAGAGGCAGTGTACTGCGGTCGCGAGGATGATCCCCGGGACATACCAGGAGATGCCCTTTGCCCGGACTACCGCAGCAACCACCAGGACACAGACGAAATGGAGGATGAGGGGGGGCCAGAGCGCTCCAAGCGAGAGGAACAGGACGGACCCAAAGATCGACTCGCTGATCTGGGAGAGGGTTGCAAAGAGGAGGAGCTTCTCGCCAAGGAGGAACCCGACAGCGGTCGCACCTGCACCGAATACCACGCTTCGCCATGGGAGCTTTTCCCTTGACTCGGAGATCAGGGTGACTATTCCTATAGACTTTGCCACTTCCTCCACCAGTGCGCCAGCAATAAGGAGGAGGAGGAGAGAGAGCGGCATAGGGAGGTTGAAGAGGACCACGAGGAGCATCAGCTGGACCATGAAGACAAAGGGGATGGTGAGTGCTGCGATAAGGAAGAGAGCTGCATAGGGGTGGGCCAACGGGATAATTCCAGAGACCACCTCCCGAATCTTGGGGATGAGGCGGACTTGTGAGAAGAGGCGCTCTTCATGGTAATTCTTCACCCCTGTGTAGAAGAGGACCAGGCTGGTCAGGAAGAAGAGCGATGTTGAGAAGAGGTACTCAGAGGGCGTGAATGGGGTCCCCTGGAGTGTGAGCACAATCAGGGTGAGGGGCGAGACCAGGGAGACTACATGGACATTGGCAAAGACAGAGGGAAAGAAGAGGTATGAAGTGGCGATCGTTGAGAAGAAGATGGAGAGGAAGGAGAGTTCCTTGAAGCTCCTTGCGACCATCCCGATCAGGAGGGCATTTCCTAAAAAAAAGAGGATTACCGGGATGAGGGGGAGGAGGACTATCGGCGGAGTCTGGATCCAGGCCGCGATGCCGGCTGATATCGCTATCATCCCCACCAGGTATGGGAGCGCCTTTCCAAGGACAATTGCCGATGGAGAGATGGGGGTGGTCAGGAGCGGTTCACCCTGCCTCCCGATACGCTCGTGCATGATGCTCATCATGTAAAACTGGGAGGTGAAGTAGAGGGGGAAGATGAAGACGAATATCAGGACTATGGAATCAAAGGGAAGGGGTGGGGAGAGCTGAGACGGGGTCCGGAACGTGCCGAGCGACGAGCCGGGGCCGATGACATCGGTATAGCGTGCAATCTGGGAGTCCTGCCCTGCAGCTTCAGTCAAGCCCTCACGCAGGGACTCTTCTGATATCCCGATTGCCGAGGGGGGATCAGGGAGGATCTCTACTGCGACCTCTGGGACCGGGGGCTCATCAGAGGGCGTCAGGGAGGCTGCCCGCTCACCCTGCTGGGTCGCGAGGAACGAGAGCTCGCTCTTTACCTCCTGGAGGTCGACCCAGAGGGGATAGGCTGCAAAAAGGTCCTGCTGGCGTGCATAGAAGAGGTTGCTGTACCTGTCATAGTCCCGCTTTAAGGTGAGGAGTGCGGCCCGGCTCCGGTCAGTTCTGGTCCCTGTTGCCCTTCCGGCGATGATGACGAGGTCATAATCAACCATGTGCGTAGTCAGGTAGGCTGGGTCTGACAGATCGACCACGAAACGGCTGTCGCTACCAATGACCGCCATGAGGGCCGGGTCGTCGATACCTGCCCGGTACATCCCGTCCTGGAGGTGGATCCCCCTCGTTGCAGAGAACCCCGTCACCAGAACAAGGAGGATGAAAAGGACGACTGCGAGGGGGAGGATGTCTCTGGTCATCGTCCCTGCAGCCCTCTTTACCTCCCAGCGCGCGATGAGGAGGAGATCGCGTGCGCATCCCATGAACCAGAGCCCCAAATCTTTGAATTTGGTACGTGCAGCAGGTATAATACCCTGCAGGTAGAGGTTTCGAAGCACGGAGTTTTGCCCCTGATCGAGGCCGTCTCACTCACCAAGTCCTATCGTGGGGTGCCCGCTATCGACAGCCTGAGCTTCTCATATCCTCCGGGTGGGATCTACGGGATCATAGGACATAATGGAGCAGGAAAGACGACGCTCCTCAAGTGCATATGCGGTCTTATCACGCCTACCAGCGGGACGGTCCGCGTAAACGGGATCGATGTCACCACCGATGCCGGAGCCGTGAAAGGGGTCCTTGGATACCTTCCTGAGGAGTCCCGCCTTTATGAGACGATGACGGTATGGGACTACCTCGCATTCTTTGGTGAGTGCTATGGGATCGACAGAAAGACCGTCAGGGAGCGATCAGTCCAGCTCATGGGAGATCTCGCACTCGACCCCGGGACAAAACGGCTGGGTGAGTTCTCGAAAGGAATGAAACGAAAAG
Organism: Methanomicrobiales archaeon; assembly: GCA_026394765.1. GTDB lineage: Archaea > Halobacteriota > Methanomicrobia > Methanomicrobiales > Methanospirillaceae > JAPKXQ01. Next base: position 34,906 of record JAPKXQ010000082.1, on the reverse strand, counting down.
TCGCCCTTGCACGCTCTCTCATCCATGACCCCGGGATCCTTGTCTATGATGAAGCGACATCTGGGCTAGACCCGATGACCTCGCGCTACATAATGGAATTTCTCCGTCGCCTGAAAGATAATGGCAAGACTGTGGTTATGAGTGCCCATAACCTCTACCAGGTCGAGGCACTCTGCTCCCGGGTGATGATCCTTCGGAGAGGACGGGTGATAGCGGAGGGGACAATGCCAGAGTTGAGGGAGCAGTTCGGCTCAGTCCGCTACTCTGTCCATTTCTCCTTACCTACTGGCACAGGGCCTGATGTGATCGGCGATGCAGTCCTGGATGATGGTGGGTACGTAGTTGATGCAAAGGATATCTCTACACTCAACCGGGTGACAGAATCAGTCTCATCAGCAGGTGGTGAGGTGGCACGCATCACCTCCCATTATCCCAGTCTTGAAGAGATGCTTGTACAGATCGAGGAGCAGGGCACTCCAACTTAATAAACTATTTGTAATTTCAACTCTCCTTATTTTACTCTTCCAGACACGAATCTCGAAAGGTTCTTCAGATGACAGTGCAAGAATCTCATGCCTTAAAACGGAAAGGTGTGACACTGCGATGAAAAAAACCACTTCTCTCTGCCTCCGGGTCCTCCTCTGTGTAATCCTCCTTCTCGCGTCAGCCCAGGTCGCAAGCGCCTGGGTTGTGCGAGGAGACTTGAGCATCGGTCAGATCGATGTCTGGAAATACATTCCTCCTGCATCCGGATGGTACACATTCAACCTCTATGGGCCGTCCTATGGGGACTTCAACCTCTTCATCTATGATACCTGGACCAAAAAGTGGTACTCTGCCCAGGGCAAGACTACAAAAGAACGACTCAGGATCTATGCTTATAAAGGACGGAAATTACAGATCGAAGTGCGGGATATATGGGGATCAGGCGAGTATACCCTCTCCTGCTCTGCTCCGACCCCACGCTGATCACCCTCCAAACGCCTTTTTTATCATTAGATTCCTGCACCATTGTAGGGATGGACAGAAACTTGAACTGTATCGTGCAGCAATAAACCTCGAAGAAGAGTGCCTTTCAGATGAATGGGAAAAACCGTTGTTCTTATATGCAGCGGGCCTGAAGGGATTTGAACCCTTGACCTACGGATTAAGAGTCCGTCGCTCTACCGAACTAAGCTACAAGCCCTGAAATATCCATATCTCTTGACATATCGAGAGAAATAAACCTTTCTACCCGCCCCCTCTACCAGGATAGGAACCCTGCACCTATAAATTCCGCTGAATGTCACCAGATAGTCTATGAGCACGCCTGAGGGCGAGGTGACACCAGGGACGGTCAAGTACGCCATCCTCGGGTGTGGGAGGTACGGTTCTCATCTTCTTAGGGAGATTGCACACGATCCGGGCGGTGTTATCATCATCGACAACAGTGAAGACCGCGTCAGGGAGCTGCGCGATCAGCATGTCGAGGCATTTGTCCGAGACATCACCCATCCCGGGTTCCTTGAAGGGATACCTCCATTTGCCATCGCATTCATCCTCACCCAGGACAACATGGTCAATGTATCTGCCTTAAAGACGATCCTCTCGCGCAAACCACGGCCTGAGGTCGCGGTCAGAGCTGAAGACCCGATAGCCGGGGATGAGGCAGACCGCGAAGGGGCAGACCTCATCCTCTCCCCACCCCTGGTCTATGCCAAGGCCGCGGTCACACAGATGGCAGCTATCCATGCAAACCGGATCGCGCGCCGGCTTTTTACCCTGCTCTCCAGTTGGGATGGATGTCTTGGGATCGTCACCCACAACAACCCTGACCCGGACGCTATCGCGAGTGCTCTCGCCCTGGCGGCCATAACCCATGAAGCGAACGGGAAGCGGCTCTCGACAAAGATCCTCTATGACGGCGTCATCGGTCACCAGGAGAACCGCACCCTTGTCAACCTCCTCGACATAAGGATGGACCGAATCACCCCGCAGGCACTCGCCGGGTGTAACTACCTCGCCCTGGTAGACAGCCCTGCCCCGGGAGTGAATAACCCTCTGCGCTCCACTGATCGTGTGAGTATCATCATCGACCATCATGGCGAAACGACCCATGCAGGGCAGACTGCGGGATTTACGGATATCAGGTCAGGCGTTGGGGCGACGGCCAGCATCCTCACCCAGTACCTGAAGGAACTTGACATCCCTATCGGCCGCGATGTCGCAACCGCGCTCCTTTATGGGATAAGGTCAGACACCCGGGAGTTCCGCCGCAACGTAACCCCCCAGGACCTCGCAAATGCCTCGTTCCTCCTCCCCCTCACTGACCCGGACCTCACAGAGAAGATAACCTCGCCCTCCCTCTCTATGGAGACCCTCGACGTCCTGGGACTGGCTATCAGGAACAGGAAGATCAGGAGCGGCTATCTCTTCTCAAATGTGGGGTACGTCCGGAATCGCGATGCACTCCCCCAGGCTGCAGACCTTCTCATCTCTCTGGAGGGTGTGAACACTGCCCTAGTCTATGGCATCAGTGATGATACCATCATCATGTCGGTTCGAAACCGCGATGTACGGCTCCATATCGGCAACGTTCTCTCCGAAGCATATGGTGAGATCGGTGACGCGGGTGGTCACCCCAACATGGCCGCCGCAGCCATACCGCTTGCGATCTTCTCCTGTGTCGCTGAGAAGGAAGACCTCCTCGACCTCGTCATCGGGCCCATAATAAGTCGGTTCTCCACGATTGTTGGGCTTGAAGAGGGTGGAAAGGATGAGATTTGAAGAGTGGGAGCCCCATTACCTGGAGATCCTTGCATATTTTGGCTTTGATAGAGAGATGGACGAAGAGGCAGCGAGAGTTATTGCCGCGCTCGCAGTGCGCGACGACCTCTCACTCCTCATACAGACTCTTCAGGGGCAGGAGGTCACGGTCTGCGGGAACGCACCCACCCTCACGCGCGACCTCGACACTGTCCGGGGGATCGTTCTTGCCGCCGATGGTGCTGCTGATGTCCTCGATCACCACGGCGTCCGCCCTGCCGTGGTCTTCACCGACCTGGACGGGGCTACAGACCGCTTTCTGATGATGAATGAGGGGGGGACAATTATGGTCGTCCACGCGCATGGGGACAATATCCCCCTCATCAGATACTGGCTCCCGAAATTTTTAGGACCATTCGTAGCCACAACGCAGGCGTCACCTCTCCCGCATGTCCACAACTTTGGGGGGTTCACAGATGGCGACCGCGCGATCTTCGCTGCCGATTCCCTATCAGCAAGGTCGATCAGACTCGTGGGCTTTGACCTGGATGACCCTGATGTCGACCCTGTAAAGCATGGCAAGCTGATGTGGGCAGGGTGGCTCCTCTCCCTGACCGGACATGGCCCTAAGCGCAGTCATCCTTGACGGTTACGTCGATGAGCCGACGTGCCTTGGGGTCCCCCCGTATATCTCACCCTACATTCGGGCCATCGCAGGTGTCCTGTCCGAGCGTGGATACGTACCCGACTACCACACTATCGACCAGGTGAGAAAGAGACCTCTCCTTATCGGCACTTTCCATGATGCCTCCCTCTTTGTCATGATCGCCGGGGTTACGGTTCCAGGGAAGTACCTCGGCGGGACTCCTGCATCTCTCACCGAGGTCCAGCAGGTGGGGGGCGCGGTCCATGGCCCGGTGAAGCTGGTCGGAGGTCCGATTGGGATGGGGTACTCTCCCGGGGGAGGAACTGCAGCAGTCTCACGGGCAATATCGGGATACGATGCCCTCCTCCCCGGGCCTCCTGCTGAAGCCCTCAACGCCTTCCTGGACGGACTTCTCGCCCCAGGCGACCCCCCAGTCCTAGCTTCCTACCGCGACACCGACCGCTGGGTTGTAATTGGGAGCGGAGTTGTCACCCGCCACCCCAACTTTCCCTTTGTGGTCTGCGAGGTAGAGACCGGGAGGGGATGTCCCAGGTCGATATCAGGTGGCTGTTCATTCTGTACCGAGCCGCGTCATGGGTCGCCCAGGTACCGGACTATTGCTGCAATCACATCAGAGGTGGCAGCCCTGTCCGCGCATGGAGCCCGCCACTTCAGGCTCGGGATGCAGCCCGACCTGCTGGTTTACGGGACTGCGGGGGGTGAATATCCCGTTCCGAGACCGGATACGATCTGGGACCTTTTTGCAGGGGTCCGGGAGGCCGCCCCCTCGCTGGCGACACTCCATATCGACAACGTCAATCCCGGGACAATCGCCCGGCACCCGGAAGAGAGTCGTGAAGCCCTTTGCGCCATCATTTCCCACCACACCGCCGGTGACGTTGCTGCCCTTGGTATGGAGACCGCAGACCCTGAGGTGGTCGCGGCCAACAACCTCAAGGCATCTCCCGATCAGGTGAGGAGCGCCATTATGGTGATCAACGAGGTTGGTGCGGTACGGCATGGGGGCCTCCCTGAGATCCTCCCGGGCCTCAATTTTGTCTGTGGACTGTCTGGGGAGACAGCCCTGACCTATGACCGCAACGAAGCCTTCTTGAAGGACATCCTCGATTCCGGCCTCCTTGTTCGGCGGATCAATATCCGCCAGCTGATGCCTTTTCCAGACACCCCAGCATTTGATGATAATACCCTCGGGTTACACGACGCGAGGTTCCGACGCTTCAAGGAGTTTGTAAGAGCGCAGATCGATCACCCCATGATCCAAAAGGTCGCTCCCCAGGGGACCGTCCTCTCTGATGTCGTGATCTCTCTCGCAGGTCAGCTCTCACTAGGGAGACAGATGGGTTCGTACCCTCTCCTGGTAGGCATTCCACTCTCCCTCTTCCCCGGGAGTGTCACTGACGTCGTGGTCGTAGCATGGGGGAGCAGATCGGTGACAGGACTCCCTGTACCTATCGAGATCAATACACTCCCTATCAGTGCACTCCGTTGGGTCCCTGGGATTGGGAAGCGTGGTTCAGGGATTGTAGCAGTCAAGCGCCCGTTCTCGTCGCTCCATGAGATCAGGGCCCTGGTGGGAGCAACACCCCTGGAGCAGTTCTACCATTTTTAAGTGTCCCGGATCTCGACAACCTTCATGATATCGGTCCGTGTCACAACTCCGACGAGTGCGTCTCCCTCTACCACGACGACCCTTCCGATATCCTTGGCTGCCATTATCTTCATGGCCTCGAGCACGAGAGCACCGGGCGGGAGCGTCACCAGGTGACGGGTCATTATGTCACGTGCCTGCATGGCGTCCCGATCGATAGGGGGGGCACGGTGGATGTCAGCGAGAGTGACCATCCCCACAGGAGCACCATGGTCGACAACCGGGAAACCCAGGTGTTTACTCGTGTACATCTCTTTGAGGATCTCCCCAAGTGGCATGTTGGCAGGTATCGTCTTGACCGGGGTGCTCATCACCTCGCCCACCGTGACGTCCCTCAGGAGGACATTGTATCTGACAATGGAAAACTCCTGGGAGGCGCCGGTGTAGATGAAGAACGCGATGAGAAGGAGGAATGGGTTTATGAGGATGAGGCCGATAATTCCAAATGCAACTGCAAATACCTTTCCGATTGTTGCCGCGATCCGGGTTGCTCTGGAGAGTGGCATCCTTGTGGCGAGCCATGCGCGCAGCACTCGACCTCCGTCCATGGGGAACGCGGGGATGAGGTTGAAGGCAAAGAGCATGACATTGAGGAGAGCCAGGTACCCAAAGACAAAAACCAGTACCCCTGTGACGGGTGACGGGGTCACGAATGCATTGGCGAGGTACATGAGGCCTGCTGCGATAAGTCCTGCCGCCAGGCTTGTGAAAGGACCGGCGAGGGCCATAGGGAGCTCAACCGCAGGATCTGGCTCCCCCTCTTCCATCGATGAGATGCCCCCGAACATGAGGAGCGTGATACTTACGATGCGTATCCCACTGCGCATCGCAATAAGGGAGTGGGCCACCTCGTGGAGAAAGACCCCGAAAAAGAGCCCAAGAGAGGTGATACCACCGAGGATGAATGGCATGCTGCCCCTTGTGATAAGTGTGGAGTCTACCTGTACACCGAATACCTCGCTCAGGAGGGCGATGGTAGGGAGGATCTGAATGCCGATTATCCAGGCAAAGAGGGGGATTACAAGAAGGAAAGTGACGTGGAGCTGGACTGGGATTCCAAAAAGAGAGCCTATCCTGAGAGAACTATCCATAGAGGGGATTATCTTTTTAACTGATATAGCCTATAGGTTGATACGATCCGGATGAGCAAGCAAATAACAGATCTCTTTGAACTTAAGATCTACACAGAGAAGAGTATCTTTGTGGGAGAGGTGGAAGATGTCATCATCGACGTCGAAGGAAAGAAGATCGAGTCGCTCGTGGTAGGGAAGCTCAACCCGGAGCTGGTCGATATCAAGAACTACAAGGGTCTGAAGATTCCGTTTCGTATAATTCGGAGCATAGGAGACATCGCAATTATCAGGCACCTCCCAGGTGCATTCAGGTCCGGGAACTTTGAAGAGAGCTGAACGCTCTCGCAGGTCTCCTGCGGGGTTATATGCAGGGACTATCTGACATTGGGCCTTTAGTCCCAAGGAGGCGGAGCGCATGAAGGGCCGTGAGATCTTTAGCAACCTCCTCTGTGCACCCCCTATCTTTATTCGTATCGATGGGCGGTCGTTCCACTCCCTTGCAGACGGTCTCGCCCTGGAAAAGCCCTTTGACGAGAAGTTTGCATCAGCAATGGTCAGGGTCGCAACTCGCCTCCTCACTGAAAGTGGCCTCTCTCCAGATCTCGCATTCACCTTTTCAGATGAGATAAACCTTTACTTCACCCACCTCCCCTTCCGGGGGAGGGTCGAGAAGATGGATTCAGTTGTCGCATCATTCGCCGCGAGCGCCCTAACCCTTGAACTCACAACTCCTGCGCCACTCTCATTCGATGCGCGGGTGATCCAGGTCAGTGCCCCCCTCGCGACCGAGTACCTCATCAACCGGCAGGGCGAGGCATGGCGTAACCATATCAATGCCTACTGCCAGCAGGCACTCATCGGAGAGGGGATGAGCACGCAGGAGGCGGCACGAGCTCTGCTCAACCAGCCTTCCCGCACCCTCCATGATATGATGTACCGCCGGGGGGTGAACCTGGGGATGACCCCCGCATGGCAGCGACGCGGGATCCTTATCTTTCGAAAGGTTGAGAAGAGGGATAGCTTCGACCAGCGGACATCAGAGCCCGTTGAGGTCTTTCGGAGTACTGTCTCTGCAAACTGGGAACTTCCCCTCTTCTCATCTCCTGAAGGAAGAACCCTTCTCTCTTCACTCACCGGATGACCGGGTCACCTGTATGGTGAAAGATACCCCTTCCACGTCCCAGTCCTGCACCAGGGCAGGAGTCACTGCCTGATCGCACGCCTTATCTGGACCTGATATCTGAACCGACAGCGCGCGCACCTCGGTCTGGATACCTTCCTCCCAGGAGGACGATAGAAGGGTGGCAATTCTGGGGTCCCCGATAGCTACCCTCACCCTGATGAACTCCTCGACTGCGAGGTCCAGGGTACGTCGCATCTCCTGGACCCTCCTGATGACCTCCCGGGCGTATGCCTCTGCTTCAAGGCTGTCGTCAAGGGTGAGGTCGATGTAGACCTTCCCGCCGTCCATCTCTGCCGAGGAGGCGTCGGGTGGCAGTTCCTCATGGAAGACCACGCAGGACTGGTCAACATCATAAGAAGACCCATCCTTCTGAAGGGTGAACTGGTCCCCGCGCGAGAAGGCCTCCTGCATCGATGCACTGTCTGCAGCGAGTATGAGGTCGCGGACGACCGGAGCAGCCCTGCCAAACTTTGGACCAAGGACTTTCATCACCGGCTCCCCACGCCACCTGATGCGGTCCCATACCCCCTCCACCACCTCGAGGTCCCTGGCATTCGCTCGCTCCTGGCATATCGCTGAAAGCCTCCGAATCGCTTGTGCAACTGTCGGAGACGACGCAGCAACAGTTACGCGACTGACTGGCCATCTGAGCTTGCGCTTCCCGGCCTGACGTGCATTTGCTTGTGCTTCGTCAAAGGACCGGGCGATTGCCATGTCCCGCTCAAGGTCAGGGTCCATCATATCCTGGGCAGGAGCAGGCCACCTGAGCATATGGACGCTCCCCTTGTCTTTGTCGCACCTGATGTTGCGATACATCTCCTCGGTGATATGGGGTATAAATGGTGCAAGAAGAGAGATTGCCGTCCGCATGACGTAGTATATCGTTTCATAGGCCTGCGTCTTTGGGACTGACTCCCCCTCCAGCCACATGCGTGCGCGGACGAGCTGGACGTACCACCGGGAGAGGTCCTCAAGGATAAAAGTGAGAGCCGCTCTTGTAGCACGGTGAAGTGAGCATTCTGCAAGGGCGTCTGCCATCTCTGCTGCGAGGGTATTGACACGGGAGACTATCCAGCGGTCCTCATCAGGAAGAGAGGAGAGATGGGTGGTGATATAGTCCCCTTGCCATGTCCCACCCGCGCTTACGGGAGTGAATGTATCGAGGATCATGTAGTGGAGAGGGAAGCGGTAGACATTCCAGAATATATTGATGGCGCGTGAAACGGTCCTCACTCCCTCCCAGTTGAACCTTAAGTCATCCCATGGAGCACTCGATGAGAGGACATAGAGGCGGAGGACGTCCACGCCCTGGGTAGATATCACCTCATCCGGGGTGACCACATTTCCAAGGCTCTTGCTCATCTTCCTCCCCTCGCCATCAAGGGCAAAACCGTGCATCAGCACACTGCGGTAGGGTGAGGTCCCAAACGCGATGGTACTCGCCCCCAACTGGGAATAAAACCATCCCCGCGTCTGGTCCTGCCCTTCGGTGATGAAGGCCGCGGGCCAGAGCTGATCGAATGCCTCTCGTTCACGGGGGAACCGCAGCGTCGCCCAGGAGGCAACGGCCGAGTCGAACCAGACATCAAAGATATCATCGACCCGGCGCATGGCAGACCCACAAGAACAGGGGATGGTGACCTGGTCAACATAGGGCCGATGGGGGTCGGGCAGTGGTGCTCCTGAAGCCTCTTCGAGCTCAGCGATCGTCCCTATCACCCGCTGGCTCCCGCAGGAGTGGCACTGCCAGATAGGGATCGGGATCCCCCAGTACCGCTGGCGCGAGATGCACCAGTCCCGCGCCTCCTTGATCCAATCATGGAAGCGTGCACTGCCTGCCCATGCGGGGAACCACTGCACCTTCTCAACCTCGGCAAGCATGGCGTCTCGCAGTTCCGATATCTTCAGGAACCACTGTTCGGTTGCCCGGAATATGATAGGGGTCTTGCAGCGCCAGCAGTGACCATACCGGTGGCTCACTGTCTCCTGGGTGATAAGGTGGTCGCCAAGCGCCTCAAGGACGCCAGGGTTGGCTGCTTTCACGAACATACCGGAAAAAGCCCCCCCCTCGTCAGTGAAGCAGCCCTGGACGTCTACCGGGCAGAAGATCGGCAGTCCCTCACGGCACCCGAGGAGATAGTCGTCCCACCCGTGACCAGGAGCTATGTGGACAAGGCCTGTATTCTCACCTGTAACGAAGTCTGCGGTGACGACCCGGTGGTCAAACTCTGACTGTGCAGGAACTACCGCAGCGAGCGGAGAGCGATAGCGCATACCAGCAAGATCGGATCCCTTCCTGGTCTCAAGAATTGTACATGACTGGTAGCGCCCCCGCTTTAAGACCGGTTTTAAGAGGTCTTCTGCTATCCAGAGTGTCTCGGTCAAGCCGCCCCTCTCCACCCTCGCCCTGGCATAGATCATGTCCGGGTGGACTGCTACTGCCACATTGGCAGGGAGGGTCCAGGGAGTGGTGGTCCATATCACCAGGAACTCCCCCTCCATCTCTCTGATCGGGAACTTAACCACTATCGAAGGGTCCTCCTCGTCCCAGTACTCGACCTCGGCATCTGCGATTGCTGTGGCACACCTGGGGCACCAGTTCACCACGCGAGACCCCCTCTCCAGCATCCCAGTATCATCTGCCCTCTGCAGGGTCCACCACGCTGCCTCGATATATTCAGGGCTCATGGTCTGGTAAGGGTCCTCGAAGTCGAGCCATACGCCGAGGCGTTGGAACTGCTCGCTCATCAGATCCTTGTTGTGTGCGGCAAATCTGCGGCACTCCTCAATGAAAGGTCCGATCCCAAACTGCTCAATATCTTTTTTTGATGAGAAGCCCAGGTTCTGTTCGACCCTCACCTCGATCGGAAGGCCGTGCATGTCGTACCCGGCACGGGCAATAACATTGCTGCCCTGCATCCTCTGATAGCGGAGGATGCTGTCTTTGATGATCTTGTTCCAGGCAGTCCCAAGATGGATATTCCCGGTTGTGTAGGGCGGACCGTCCACAAAGAAGAAGGGCGGGCCTGAACTCACCTGGTCTTTAACTCTGGAATAGACCTCGCTCTCCCTCCAGTAGGTCTGTACACGGTCTTCGATCTCCCCTGCACGGTAGTTGCTGGTGACTTCCTTCACCTAAAAACCCCTCTTCATGTCCGCCCAGTCCACGCCAGATCGGCGCATACCCGGGGGATTTCCTACATGATCTCCACGAACGGGAGTAAAAAGGGATCGTACGCTTGGACTATTGTGATTGGGGGAGGAGTGAAAAGGTTGCGCCTCCTAGAGGAGGGCTCTTATCGCAAACTCTCGCGCCCCCTCGACAAACGGGGTGACCGGGGGTAGTTCATCAGGGTCGATGATGCAGTCGATAACTGTTGGTCTCTCTGACCGGATGGCTTCAGGAAGGGCCCTGGTGAGTTCTCCGGGACATGTTACCCTGACTCCGACCGCTCCCAGCCCCTCGGCGATCCTGGCGAAGTCGACCTGGGAAAACTTTGTGAGGATGGTGTCATCCCCAAAGGTGTACCTTTGCAAGGCATGGATCAGGCCAAGCCTTCCGTTGTTCATGATCACCCAGACCACCGGGACATTGTAGTTAACCGCGGTTGCCACTTCCATCCCATTCATCTGGAAACAGCCATCACCGACAAGGGCTACGACCGGCCTCTCCTTTGCAGCGAGCTTTCCTCCAATTGCAGCCGCGGTGGCGTACCCCATCGTGAGGAGGCCAAAGGGTGCGATGAAAGATCCGGGCTTTTTCACATTGAGGTAGTGGATCGCCCATATGAGGTGGCTGCCTACATCAGTAAAGAGAATTGCGTCATCTGGAAGTGCCTCCTCGAGGTCACGGATCAGCCGCTGAGGCTTTAGGGGGACTGCATTAGACATCATCTTTTCAGGTGCAATGCAGGTACCAACAGATCCCCTCATTGCGGCAATCTGCTCCTCACGGTCACTCGCAACAGTCTCCTGGTCACCGAGGAACCGAAGGACCCGGAAGGAGATCTCGTTTACTATGGTCCTGGCGTCACCCACCAGCGGGATGTCGGCATGGTAGTTCACCCCAATCTCGGTTGGATCGATGTTGATGTGGATGAGGCACCGCGATGGTGCGATCTTAGGATCCCATGATAAGGTCGTGGCCTGGTTCAGGCTCGCCCCCACAACGAGGAGGAGATCGACCATATCTGACTTGATGTAGGCCTCAGCGAGCGGGGACCCTCCGAGTCCCAGCACACCGAGTGCGAGTGGGTGGTCCTCGGGAAACGCGCCCTTTGCCTTTGGGGTTGTTGCGACTGGGATCTTGACCATCTCAGCAAGGTCCTTTATCTCTTCAGATGCTCCCGATGCGACTGCACCGCTCCCAATAAGGATAACAGGCGAGACCGCCCTTACAAGTTCCTCTGCCGCATTGATGACGAGTCGGCGGTCGAAGTACTCTGCAACAGGGGGCGTGAAGGCAGAAGGCTTCATTTCCACCTCCACCTCGGCTGCCTGGATATCTTTTGGGATACTAAGATGGACCGGGCCACGCTTCCCTGAAAGGGCATACTCCAGTGCCTGTCTGATATCGTACTGGGCGGTGTACTTCGAAGTGATGATCACGCTACTCTTGCAGACCGGGTCGAAGAGCTGGACCGAGTTGATCCCTTTACGGGTTGAGTCCTGGAGAGTTCCCTTCCTGTTGGTGAATGTCGGGATCTGACCGGTGAAGACGATCACCGGTACCTCGTCGACATATGAGTTCGCAATACCTGATATGAGGTTGGTGACCCCCGGGCCTGAAGTACCAAAGCATGCTCCCATCGTGCCATGCACCCTCGCATAGCCATCGGCCATAAACGCAGCTCCCTCTTCGTGCTTTGTAAGGACAGGTATCACCTTGCCATTCTTTCTGCATGCTCCAAGGAAAGGCTCCAGGGTCATCCCTGGCACCCCAAATATGTATTCCACCCCGAGGACATCGAGGTACTGAAAGATCAGGTCAGCAACTGTGGCTTTCATGGAAATGATCCCCCCGGTGTCATAAACATCCTATTCACCTTACCTCCCAAGCGCCGTGAGCGCCTCGTCTGTGTCTGTATAGATGAAAAATATCCGTGTAAATCCAGTTGTCTCGAAGACTTCCAGCACATAGCTTGAGAGTGCTGCTACTGTCAGGTTGCCCCCCCTCTTCTTGAGGTTTTTCTGGGATCCGAGGAGGACCCTCAAAAGGCCACTTGATACATACTCGGTCTTTGAAAAATCACATACAATCATTCCCGTGCCCTCACTGATGACTTCTTTGAGAGCTCTGTCGACATCCATTGCGACATATGAGTCACACCTCTGTGGCATCACCACCACTGTGATCTGTCCATGTCGCAGGGTCTCTACCTGCACCATCACGCTCTGGTGTCCTGTGCAACATAAAATAGGTTTTCCCTCAGGTTTCTGCCTTATCTTTTCATTTCCGGGTATTTCAAAAAAAACGTAAGCTCTAACCACTTCTGAACGCAATTCAGCCTCATGCAGGTCGCAATCATAGGTGCGGGGTCATGCACTGGTGAGGAGTGGCGGACCGCCTATGAGGTGGGGCGCGAGGTCGCCCGAAATGGTGCTACACTCATCTGCGGAGGACTTGGGGGAGTCATGGAGGCGGCATGCCAGGGGGCGAGGGAGGAAGAAGGGCTCACGGTAGGTGTCCTTCCAGGAGTGGACGGTGAAAACCCCTATGTCCAGGTAGTCATCAGGAGCTGCCTCTCCCATGCTAGGAACTTTGTCCTCGTCCAGTCCGCAGATGTAGTCATTGCGGTCGGGGGGTCATACGGCACACTATCAGAGATCGCGATCGCATGCAGGATCGGTCGTCCCGTATTTGGCCTCCATACATGGGATATTCCGGGAGTTATTAGTTGCAAGAGCCCTAAAGTTGCGGTAGTCAGGGCAATCGCCGCTGCTTCCCGGAGATAGAGGTGTCGTACCCCCCGAGAGCATGGAGGGCTTCCTGAAACATCACTGAGTCAATCGCCTGGACGAGAGCCCTGATCCTAATATCATCCCAGTCAGATGTCCGGATGGCGAGTTCATATCTCTCGTCTGCAACAGGTACGAAGGGGAGGTCGAGGGCAAATGCCGCACTCTTTACACACATGCCCATATCAGCTTCTCCTGACTTAACTGCAAGCGCAACTGCAAGGTGGGTGGTGACTTCCCGGGAGTATCCGGTGATCTTTTCATGCGAGATGCCCTCCTTCGTGAGGAGGTAGTCAAGGAGGAGCCTTGTCCCGGATCCCTTCTGCCGGTTGATAAAGCGGTGGGTGGTTATCGCATCAAACCCAAGCCCGTCACGAGAGACTATTCCCTGGGCTCTCCCTGCGACGCTTACCAGTACGATCTCCTCACCCGGTATGATACGCCTGACAAACGAGGTGTTGTACTCTCCATCAGGGCCGAGGAGGTGGGTTGGTGCGGCATGGCACTCCCGCCTCCCAAGGGCTATTAAACCACCCATACTCCCTGTATGCGCCGAATGTGCCTCGAACCCCTCCTGTGCGAGGAGATCTGATAGGATATCGAGGGCCGGGTCATGGCTCCCGGTGATGAGGAGGGCAGAATCGACCTGGGCCCTCTCCACCATGAGCCTCACCCTGACAGATGACCCCGCTTCGTACCCTTCAGAACTGGCAGGGACGGAAAGGACCCCGTTAGCCCGGACCGCGCTCATCTGAACACCGGCACCGCGGGAGAGGGGGGCTGCAACCCAGCGGCCCGCCACCTTCCCAACTGCGACAAAGACAAATTCATCGATCCCCAGGTCTGATGCGATGGTCGAGGACAGTACCGCCTCGATCTCCTCAGGTGTGCGACGAGGGAGACCGAAACGGGAGAGAAGCCTGGGGAGGACCTCACGGAGGATGGTCAGGGCTGACAGGGGGTAACCGGGCATGCCTACCACCGGGGTAGACCCTACTCTCCCGATGATAACCGGTTTACCTGGCTTGATGGCGACACCATGAGCGAGGACTGTGCCGAGCTCAGCGATCACCTGGGCAGTGAAGTCACGTGTCCCAGCTGAAGACCCGGCAGAGACGATCAGGAGATCGTGCGCAGCTGCGCCCTGACTTACGGCACTCATGATGGCATCGGGGTCGTCAGGGACTATAGGATAGCGGGTGCAGCTGGCACCGAGTGCGATAAGCATGGCCTCGGCCATCGCAGTATTGCTCTCGACAACCTGGCCTGGGAGGGGCCGGGTCCCGGAAGGGACGAGTTCTGATCCTGTTGGGATGAGACCCACACTCACTTCAATCACATCGAGTTCAGAGACGCCATATGCGGCGAGCGCTCCGATCTCATGCGGCCGTATCGCATGAAAAGACGGGAGGACCATCTCCGTCTGCGTGATGTCCTCTCCGGCCGGGCGGATGTGTTGCCAGGGGCTTACAGCCTTCCTGACGATGAATTGGTCCCCACTTCTCCAGACGTCCTCGATCATCACCACTGCGTCGTATCCTTCTGGCACCACACCTCCGGTATTGACCATCACGGCATCAGGTAGTATGACTGGGTTCTGATCTGATGCGCCCACAGTCTCACTGCTCTGCACCGCGATACCGTCCATAGCAGCGAGGTGGACCTCAGGGACCGAGTTGGCTGCATAGATTGGGGAAGCAGTGACCCTGCCCACAGATGCCATGAGGGGCACCCGCGCGGAGCTGACCTTTCGCGGGACCTCCTTGTCTATCAGAGCGAGGGCATCATCAAGGGAGATGACCTGGAGGTACCGCTTCACCAAAGGACCACCTCAACCTCTTCGCCGATCTCGAACCCCTCCCTACCTGCCGGGACTCTGACCAGGCCGTCGCTTCTGACGAGGGTGTTGAGGAGCCCTGACTTGCCAAACATGGGATATACTCCGTCACCCTCGATCTTCACACGGATGTATTCCTCCCGACCCCTGACTGAAGGGATGTTCTCCCGCACGAGAACGCGCCTGACCTGGGGGAGTGCATTGGTCTCTCCTGTAAGCGCAGTAATAAGGTGCCGGACGATGACTTCGAGGACTACATAGGTCGACGCCGGGTGACCTGGGAGGCCAATGACCGGGATGCCCTGGAATCTCCCGATGATAGTCGGCTTTCCCGGGGCGATTGCGATCCCATGGACAAGCACCTCACCTCTCCCGGCGATGATCGATGCCGTCATATCGCGGTCGTCCTTGGAGCTGCCCCCAGAGATCAGGACCGTATCGCACTCCCTGACCGCCCTCTCGAGGGTCGCATCGAGTGCCTCCCGCTCATCGCGCACAATCCCATAGTAAACCGGATTGCAGCCTAAATGCTCCAAAAAAGCTCCACAGAGGGCGGCATTCACATCGCGGACCTCACCAATGGAGGGCACGGCCTCTACCGGGACCAGTTCATTCCCTGTGGAGATGACACCGACAGACGGGACTGCTCTGACAGGTACCTCGGCACACCCGACTGCGGCAAGGGCACCCATGTCGCGGGGCGATATGCGTGTCCCCTGTCGTAGGACCACCTCACCTGCTGAAAAGTCTTCCCCCTTCCGTATGACGTTCTCTCCCTGGGCAACAGGCCTGCGGACCAGGACAAGGTCTCCTGCCAGTTCGGTGTGCTCTATCATCACCACTGCATCGGCCCCAATTGGTAAGGCTCCTCCAGTTGGGACATATGCGCAAACATCGGAAGAGATCGCTCGATCAGAGGAAGGACCGGTTCCCATAGTGACCCTCCCCAGAAGGTTCAGCATAGCAGGAACCGACTCACTCACTCCTGATGTTGCAGCAGCACGCACTCCATACCCGTCAACTACAGAACGATCGAAACCTGGTATATCCAGGTCAGCGGTGATATCAGTGGCAAGGACCCTCTGGTATGCCCTGTTGAGGGGCACAGACCCTCCTGGAATGGGTGAGGCAAGGCGGGAGACGAGCCGCACCGCCTCCTCAACCGGTATTGCAGAGAGAAAGAGACCCATGGTCGGAACTGTCTTATTTGAAACATCCGAGCTGGCAGCCCCGGATCTTTACTCCATGGGTGTTACAGTAGCGGGCGATATCCACTTTTGAAAGATCGTTCTTATCAGCGACAGCAAATGCCTGTGGGCAGGTGATGGTGTCCACAATACCCAGTTCAGCAAATAACATACGGATCTTCTCTTCATCCATGATAGTTTACTTCTCTGCCAGGAAAGATAGAAATGATCCTATAGGGCTCAGTTACATTCACCGTTGCCTAAAAGGTACTATGATGAGGAGCATGAAGAGGAGCACGGATGACTACGGATGAGCCTTACAAGATAGCCCTTATTAACTCTTTTCAGGACCCGGCAGGGAGACTGATCAAGGAACGCATCCTCGTAATCGCCGGAGATACTGGTCTGCGTTCTTTCAGGAGAGGACGCGTCCTCTTTTCAGTGCATGAGGTCAGGGAGCGATTGATCCACCTGGAGCATCCGGACAGGGGCCTCGACGCCGATCTCATCATCTTTCTATCCCGGCACCAGAGCGCCCATCCGTCTCCTGTCCTCACAGTCCATGGTACTGGCAACTTCAGGACCGCAGACTTCGGGGGTGCCCCCCGGACGTGCGTCCCCCTCGACCCTGCCTGGATGCATGCCGTCCTGCAGGAGCTCAATCGTAGGGCCCCTCCTGGCTATCGCGTCTCGTATGAGGCGACCCACCATGGGCCCACATCACTCACATTACCCTCCCTCTTTGTCGAGATAGGGAGCACGCCGGATGAGTGGTCTGACCCTGCCGCTGCCGACGCCGTCGCACAGAGCGTACTTTGTGCACAGCCACACCAGGTGATTCGTCTCCTCGGTTTTGGAGGTACACACTACGCACGCCGCCAGACTGCAATCGCACTCTCGTCACGCGGTGCATTTGGTCATATCGTACCGACCCGTGATATCCAGGACCTTGACCGCGACCTCATCGGTGCCCTCGCATCTGCGAGCCATGCAGATGCCATCTACATAGATCGGAAGGCACTCTCATCCAGGGACCTGGCGGGCCTTGGATCCCTCCTCACACCCCTGGGTCTTCCGATCCTCTCTGAAGGGGACCTCACCGCCATAGGCGACCTCCCCTGGGCGACATACGTAACCCTCACGAGAATGGCCGATGCATACAGACCCGGTGCCCATATAACCCCCCATAAGTTCAGTGGCTCATTTGAGCCCGTTCTTATCGAGATCCCCCCTGACCTCCTCACAGAGGCCTTGAAGGCTGGTGCCAGCAACCTCATAAGTGGACTCACTACATTCCCTGTCGTCCACCTGACCAGTGGCGATCACCAGGTATTGCCAGGATTCTTCTGTGAACGCGGCAGAGAGCGGGAAGACCTGCATGCATTAATAAATCTCTGCCTCATGATCATATGTGGGAAAAGGGACACTGCTAGGAGCGGGGACTGCCTCATCATCAGAAGGACGCGGATGGACCCTGCAAAGGCCCGCAGCCTGGGGATTCCCCCTGGGCCTCTATTAGCGACATTAATAGAAGGTCGTCCCGTCACCGTAGGGGGCCGGACCGTCACCCCTGAGATGGTGCTCATCCCCAGTGAGACCCGGGTCAATATCCCGGGGTTGAGGACATACCTATGAGGTCGATCGTCGAAGAGGCACTGGAACGGGCGCGTGATGAGACCCCCACCCCCCTCCAGAAGAGCGAAGAACTCGATTCCGTCCTCCAGGAACTCAGGACTGAGATCAGGGTGATCGGTTGTGGTGGAGGGGGATCTAATACTATCACCCGGATGCGTGAGGAAGGGATCCGGGGTGCAAAGCTGATAGCTATCAATACCGATGCCCAGCACCTATCCAGGACCCAGGCAGACACCCGGATCCTCATCGGCAGACAGCGGACCCGCGGCCTCGGTGCTGGTTCCATCCCTCAGATCGGGGAAGAAGCTGCCCTGGAAAATGAGCAGGACCTCAAAGCGGCAGTCGCGGGGAGTGACATGGTCTTTATCACCGTTGGACTCGGGGGAGGGACCGGGACCGGGTGCGCACCCATCGTTGCAAAGACCGCTCGCGAAGAGGGTGCTCTGACCATCGCGATAGTCACTCTCCCCTTCACTGCGGAGGGGACGATTCGGATGGAAAACGCAGAAGCCGGATTGGAACGGCTGCGTGATGTGGCCGATACAGTGATTGTGGTACCCAATGACCGCCTCCTCGAAGTGGTACCAAAACTCCCCCTCTATGCGGCTTTCAAGGTCGCAGACGAGGTCCTGATGCGTGCGGTGAAAGGGATAACAGAACTCATCACCATACCTGCCCTTGTGAACCTGGACTTTGCAGACGTGAGGACTGTTATGGAGCGGGGTGGCGTAGCGATGATAGGAGTAGGTGAGAGTGACAGTGCCGACAAGGCAGTAGATTCTGTCAAACGGGCGATACGCTCCCCGCTCCTCGATGTGGATATATCGGGGTCCACCGCAGCGCTGGTGAATGTGATCGGGGGTCCGGATATGACTGTGGCAGAAGCGCAGGAGGTAATTCAGGAGGTCTATTCCCTTATTGACCCCAATGCCCGCATCATCTGGGGCGCTCAGATCGACCCTGCTATGCAGGGAAAGATGCGGACCCTCCTTGTTGTAACAGGTGTGCGGTCGCCACAAATATATGGAAGAAATGAAAAATTAACCCCCAACGTCCAGAAGCACTTCGACATAGACTTTCTGAAGTGAGGGTGTGAGAGATACATATGGAGTTACCTAAACCCAACCTGAATATTGATCTTCAGGAGGAGTTCTTCAGGAAATACCTGCGGGTTCTCAAACTCGCAAGGACCCCCTCGCGGGACGAGTTCCAGAAGATTGCTCTTGTCGCAGCTGCCGGAGTAGCCTTGATCGGCATCATCGGTTTTGCTCTCTATGAACTGATGCTCGTCGTCCCGCACTGATCCGTCATGCCTGATCAGGCGAGTCGCATTTTTGCGATCAAGACTACATCAAAACAGGAGCGAGTGGTCGCTGACAACATAAAAAAGGCGATCGATAGCGGAGCAACCGACGTCAAAGTTCTGTCGATAATTGTCCCTGACGAGTTGAAGGGATATGTCCTCGTCGAGACGACTGAGAACCTGAACCGTGTGGAACAGCTCGTTGAGCTCATTGCCCATGCGCGCGCCGTCGTGAAGGGCGCAACTCAGATCTCGGAGGTCGCACACTTCCTCACGCCAAAACCAGTGGTGAGCGGTATATCTGAAGGGACGATCGTTGAACTGATCGCCGGCCCCTTCAAGGGGGAGAAGGCGGTGGTGAAGCGGATCGACACTGTAAAAGAAGAGATCACGGTTGAACTCTATGAGAGTGTGCTGCCCATCCCCATCACAATCCGTGGCGACAATGTCAGGGTTGTCGACCGGGGAGAGGACAAGTAAAGGTACCGGAGGAGTTTTTTTCTTATTCCGGTGTCCCCAAACTCTTCATCTTTTGCATAATTGCGGTGGTACCTTTAAGTAAGGTGCCGTCCACCTTAGTGAACCCACGCTGGATGCCCATGTTCTGGGACGGCATGGAGAAGATATGGCAGAAGTGGTCGAGGTTCTGGTACCAGGCGGTAAGGCCACCGCAGGTCCTCCAATAGGACCTGCGCTCGGGCCACTCGGTATCAATGTGAAGGCGGTCGTAGACCAGATCAACCAGCAGACTGCGTCCTTTAACGGGATGCAGGTGCCGGTTCGGATTGATGTCGATGACAAGAAGAACTTCACAGTGACGGTGGGAATCCCACCAACTACGGCCCTCATTATGAAAGAGGCCGGTATCGAGAAAGGATCCCCCGAACCCAACCAGGTGGTTGTGGGGAACTTGCCGCTTGAGGCTGCTATCAGGATTGCCAGGATGAAACAGCAGGACATGCTCTCATATGACCTCAAGCACGCCGTTAAAGAGGTGGTCGGCACATGCGTCAGCATGGGCATCACCGTTGACGGAAAGAGGCCCAAAGAAGCCCTGTCCGCGATTTCATCAGGCAGTTATGATAACGTCCTCACGGAATAGCGTGTGAAACCCATAGAAGATCGATGAGGTCGCAGTACTATGGAGGAAAAGAATGGTTGAGCGGTTGCACATCGTAGACGCCGTAAAAGCGGCAATAGAGAAGGCACCGCAACGAAAGTTTGGCGAGAGCATAGACATCACCGTCAACCTTAAAAATATTGATATGGCACAGCCGAAGAACCGAATCGACGAGACTATCCTCCTCCCCCATGGGACGGGGAGGAAGGTTGGGATCGCGGTCCTCGGTAAGGGTGACATCACCACCCGTGCCAAGGAAGCTGGTGTCGATGCGATCATGGGCCCTGAGGAGATTGAACGTCTCGGTGGGGCGCCCAGAGAGGCACGCAAGGTAGCAAACCGTTACAGGTTCTTTCTTGCCGAACCATCTGTTATGCCGCAGGTCGGAAAGTTCCTCGGTCCACGTCTTGGGCCCAGGGGAAGGATGCCAACCCCGATACAGGGTGGCACCGACATCAAGCCGATTGTTGAGCGGCTCCGCAACTCTGTGAAGGTGCGGACAAAGGACAAGAAGGTTTTTCATGTGAAGGTCGGGTCTACCGCGATGACTCCTGACCAGATCACTGAGAATATCGATGCAGTCCTGAAGCGTGTGGAAGCAAAACTCGAACAGGGTAACCTCAACATCAGGTCGGTCTATGTCAAGACCACCATGGGCCCTCCGGTGAAGGTGGTCTAGAGATGGCGGTCTATACCCGGCACCTCCCAGCATGGAAACGGCGGGAGGTCGAGGAGATCAAGAAGCACGCACAGTCCTATGCCCTGGTTGGGCTTGTCGATATGTACGGTATCCCCGCTTCCCAGATGCAGCAGATCAGGCGGAACCTCAAGGCGCGTGCCGTCATACGAATGACGAGGAACACCCTGATCACCCATGCCTTTGAGGAGATGGGAGGAGCGCTCCCCTCGGTAACCGCGCATGTCAAGGGGCATTCAGCTCTTATCTTCACCAACGAAAACCCGTTCCGCCTCTTCAAAACTCTTGAAAAGACCAAGACAAAGATGGCGGCAAAAGCCGGTGAGATATCTCCTCTCGACATCGTCGTGGAGAAAGGTCCGACGAGCTTCAAACCTGGTCCGATCGTGGGTGAACTCCAGCAGGCTGGGATCCCAGCTGCGATCGAGGCAGGGAAGGTGAAGATACGGGAGACAAGGACCGTCGTGAAGAAGGGCGAGGTCATCAGCAAGAAAATTGCCGATATCCTTGTGAAGCTCAACATCAAACCGATGGACGTTGGGCTCGCCCTTCAGGTCGCTTTCTTCCAGAATGATCTGTACGAACCCGGTGTTCTCGCAATAGATGAGGACGCGGTCCTGGCAAATATCAACCTCGCCGTCCAGCAGGCTCTGAACCTCTCGGTGAGCGCGGCCATCCCGACCAGGGACTCGATAGGACTGATTCTTGGGCGTGCAGTACGGGAAGCAAGAAGCCTCGCGGTTGAGGCTCCGGTATACGAAAAGGATGTCATCGATGCCATTCTAGGAAAGGCATATGGTGAGAGCAGGGCCCTCAAAAGCATTGTGGGGGGCTAGTATTTACCACACGTTAGTTCTGTCAGAGGTGAATGAGAAATGGAATATATTTATGCAGCCCTCCTCCTCCACAAGGCTGGAAAGGGCGTAAAAGAAGCTGAAGTAAAGGCAGTCCTTCAGGCTGCTGGTATCGCGGTCGATGACACACGGGTCAAAGCCCTTGTGGCAGCACTCGATGGTGTCAACATCGACGAGGCCATCAGCAAGGCAGCGGCCGCACCTGTCGCCGTTGTTGCCGCTGCACCCGCAGCAGCAGGTGGAGCACCCGCAGCAGCAGCACATGATGATAAGGCCGAAGGCGAAGTAAAGAAGGAAGAGGAAGAGAGCGGCATGGCAGGGCTAGGTGCCCTGTTCGGATAACATCCTTTTTTTAAGGTCATCCTCAATTAAGGACTTGGCCCGCTGATTTGCCCCTTGCCTGGCAGGTCGTAGGTCTGCGCGCATATACCAGATCTTCGGCTGTCGAGTATACTCTGGCAATATCCACAAAACGCCTGAGTCTTACGTTGCAAGTCATCAATCGACTCTGGACTGTACATGATGCAGGTAGCAGTGCGGCAGTGTCCGAGGCTGAGGAGGTGCCCGACCTCGTGGGCACCCTCCTTGATGAGGCGGTCGAGGAGTTCTCCAGCGTCGTCAGGCAAGCCATACCACCCATTCGAGAGGCGGGAGGAGGAGACTACTGCAGAACCGCTTGTGGGTCTTGCGAGGCCAAATACATGGGAATAGTCAGGGATGAAGATGTCGTGGGAGAGGATAAGCAGGGTAAGGGCCGAGATGCGGTGCCGACGCCTGAATGTGTCAAGACAGGTGAGGATTGAGCCGGCATCATACTGGTGGCGGGAAGAGTTGTAGCCAGTCAGGAGGAGCGGAGACTCTCCGATATCAGTAGGGAGCATGAAAATTGTGGCAATTGTGCGGGCAAGGGGGGCAACGAGTCCACGTTGCGCGCTACTGTCCCATAGTATTAGGATATCGGTCTCCCTCACCTTATCACACCCAATGTATGGCACGCGATCTATCGAGAAGGCCATTGGTCAGTATGTGGCAGGACGGTACCGGCGTGCAATTGAAGTCGGGATCGGAGAGAACTTTACCGCTGCCCTGGTAGTTGGCATGAGGGGAGCACTTCGCTTTGCTACAGACGTCCGGGACATCACCCCACCCCCAGTCATCAGATTCGTGCAGGACGATGTTTTTACCCCCAAGGTATGGCTCTACAAAGAAGCCGACGTCATCTATGCGGTCAGACCCGGGGTGGAGATGATCTCCCCCCTCATCGCACTTGGTGTCGCAGTCGGTGCAGACATCCTTGTGTACCACCTCGGGTTCGAGATCTGGGGGGACGGAGGAGAACGGATCGACTGCGGTGTTCTGCTTCACCGATACCATGCGGCTTAGAACCCCTCGAAGAGTGTCTTCTGACGTTGTGCAGGGCTCTTTTTTCCATCCGGTACAGTCCTCTCTTCAGGCACAGGGACTTCTTTGGTCTTCTCAATGGGAGGGGGTGCAGAGGCATTGGGAGGAGACGTCTTTGCTACGCTTTTTGGTCTCCCCCTACCCCGTTTCTGCACGAATGGTCCTTCATCCGCAACCTTCTCCCCGCCCCTTTCTCCCCCGGCACCAAAGGCTTTTAAAATCTCCTGTGAGCGTGACCGGTCGTGCAAGAAGAGGTTCAGTTCTTCTACATCGAGTGAGAGACCGCTTACAAATGGTTCAGGGGATGCATCAATCAAGAGAGTGAGCGGACCCATATACTCCTCACGGAGGGCCTTTACAGGGATGTGCGTCCTCGAAGCCACGCGTGAGAGGAGGGAGATTCGAAGTACCCGTTGTTTCTTTGCGGCACCCTGCCGTTTCCAGCGGTCAGGAGGTGTGATGCGGGTATGGAATCCGCGCCCCCCTGAGGCTGAGGCGACTCCGAGGACCATGAGGGCGCTTGCATAGCGCCAGAGCGTGTAGTACTGCGCTCTGAATGTGTTGCCCAGGTACTCATCTGCCCTTGAGAGGCACCTGTACCCCAAGTACATCCGCTCTCCGGCAAGTACTCCTGGGACCATGCCCTCTATCCACTGAAGCACGGCATCTGGGGTGTCGTCCACCTCGCGGCTTAACCTGAGGAGTTCCCCGTCATCATGTGAGGAAAATATGGCTGGTATAAGGGAGAAGATGGTCGCACGCGCGTCTTTTCCTGAACTTATGATGTCATCATCAGTGAGGCTGTCCTTCCCGGATGATGCGGCCGAGAGCATGTTGAGCGCGAGGCGGAGGTCCCCAGACGAAGCGTCTGCGATGGTATGGAGGGCTTTATCGCTGCAGGACACACCTTCCCGCGCACAGATACCTCTGAGGTGGGGGACTATCGAGCGATTCGGGAGGGCCTTGAACTGGAGTGGTTCGCAGGCAAACCGCAAATCTGGGGTGATCCCATAGGCATCATTAGCGATGAGAATTATCGGGTGGACACTGGTTCGGATGATTCCAAGAATTGCCCTTGCTCCACCCGCATCTGCGGTACCATGGAGGTTGTCGGCCTCGTCCAGGATGATGAGGCGGTGAGTTTGTCCTGTCAGGCTCCCGCTCATGCTCCCTGCCCCAGCCACTCGATCGATGGCATCTCTCGTCCTCTGGTCACTCGCGTTTAATTCCAGGACGTCCCAGTTCATGTCACGGGCGAGGGCATGTGCGGAAGAGGTCTTGCCGATGCCTGCTTTTCCATACAGGAGGAGGGGTTTGCTCGCCGGTGTCCAGGTCTTGGCCCAGTCTACCATCCTGTGAATGACAGGTTGGTTCCCGACGATCTCCCTGAGCCGCATTGGGCGGTACAACTCAGCCCAGTCCATGACCACTTCCAAGAATTATCAAATACATTATGTGAGATGAGTCTGAAATAGCATACTGCAATCTCTTTGTGTCCGGTGATACCGCGTGTTTCACAACTGTTCCACTGAGAAGATCGCCACTTCGGTGCGGGAGTACGAGGGTGTCACGCGGAAACATGCCATCGGCGACATGGTGAGGGCACTAAGAATCGACTCTGAAGGTATTCTTGCATCATTCGGTGAGGATGCCGCAGTGATCGCTCATGGGGACGAGGTCCTCCTTCTTGCTGCCGATGGCATATGGAGCCGTCTCATGGAGGCCGACCCCTACTGGGCCGGCTACTGTGCCATCCTCGTGAACATCCATGACATCGCGGCGATGGGCGGGACACCCATCGCTCTCGTAGACATCTTCTCGATCGCGTCGACGGCTATCAAGGACCGGGTCATACAGGGGATGCATGACGCATCATCACAGTTTGGGGTACCAGTTGTTGGTGGGCATCTCCACCCTGATACGCCGTATAGCGTCATTGATGTCGCCATCCTGGGGGTAGCACGAAGGGACGCGGTGATCTACAGCCACACCGCGAACACAGGGGACAGGATCATTGCCGCGATCGATCTTGACGGACGGGTTCATCCCTCCTGCATCCTCAACTGGGACAGCGTCACCATGAAGTCCCCGGAAGTCGTGCGCAGCCAGATCGCAGTCTTAAAAGAACTCGGTGAAGCGCATCTAGTGACCGCAGGCAAGGATATCAGCAACCCGGGAGTTATCGGTACGCTTGGAATGCTCCTCGAAGTGAGCCGGAAGGGGGCAGTTGTCGATCTGGAGGCGATCCCCAGGCCAGATCTCAAGGCGAATGGGATCTCATTTGACCAGTGGGTACGGATGTACCCTGGTATGGGTTTTATCATCACCGCCCGTGAGGAACATGTCCATGAGGTCATCGAACGATTTGCCAGGGTTGGGATATCCGCCGCCTCGATTGGGTCTGTAGACGATAGCCGTGCACTGAGGGTCAGCTACTGCAGGGAGGATGCATCGGTCTTTGACTTCACCCAGGACGGGATTATGCACCTCTTCTCAGAGACAAAGTGGTTTATATGACAACGATTGGAATTGGGGTTGGAGAGGACGCAGGAGCAGTCCTCGCAAGCCTCACCGCAGGAAAGGTGTCATCCCAGATCATCTGCTACTGCAGGTCAGGGACCTTTGACACCGCTGAATTCCCTTTCACCATCAGGGAGTCTGAACACCCCCATGAAGACCTTGTACGTGACCTCCTTGGGGGTACTATCGATGCCGCTGTGCGGGGGTCTCTACCTGCAAACCAGACGCTTCGGACCCTCAAGCATGCAATGGGGGTCCCCCGCCTTGAGAGGATCGCCCTCCTCGAGACCCCATCAAAGAAGAAATTCCTCCTTGCTCCGGTCGGAGTAGATGAGGGATGGAGCATCGCTGAGAAGGTCTCCCTGATCCGTCATGGGCGGAACCTTGCTAAGGTATTCGATCTCCCTGATACCGTTGCTATCATATCAGGGGGGAGATATGGGGATATCGGGCGGCACGACGCGGTTGACCGAAGCCTTGCTGATGCTGAACTTACCGCTCGAATCGCCGATGCAGAGCACTACGAGATCCAGATAGAGGAGGCGATTGAGCACTCAGGTATGATCCTTGCCCCTGATGGCATCACCGGGAACCTGATATTCCGGACCCTGGTCTTTCTCGGTGGTGGGACTGGTCATGGTGCTCCTGTCGTAAATATCGGAAAGATCTTCATAGATACCTCACGCGCTTCGCCTGACTTCTCCCACGCGATCCTTCTCGCAGAGCGCCTCGCACAGCCTTGATTCTGAAATTCCTCTTTATAATGCAGGAAACTTGAAAAAACCTTCAGATTATAGAGTAAATAGGGGGCGTGGGAATTGCCTCGAATGTCTGATAGGCCTTCTCTGCTTCGCCTGATATGGTAAAACGCTTCGAATTAGCGAAAAACATACGAAATGCTTAAATACTTACTGAGATATTGTTCATTGAGGTAAATAAAATGGCAGATTTACCTATTGCTGCAGTTGTACGGATTGCCAAGAAGAATGGGGCTGAACGTGTTGGAAGCGACGCCGCACAGGCCCTTGTTTCCAAAGCTGAAGCATATATCGCGAACCTCACAAACGAGGCAAACAGACTCGCGATGCATGCCGGTCGGAAGACCATCAAAGAAGAGGATGTTGAACTCGCGGCAAAGTCCGCGTAAATATTAATCTCTTAAAAGGAGATCCGAACACCGGCAATAGCAAGGTGGCATCTCCTCTTTTCTTTTCGCTGTATGCAATTCCTTATGATTTCATGCTAGAATTCAAATCAGGAACAAAATTTAAGATTTTATCGGGTTATACCTGATGTGAAGATTCACGAGTGCTTCTGATAAAGTAGCTCTCTTGCATGGGTCCAGCCCATGGAAACATCAGAGTGTGCCTTTCGTACTCGGGACTGCCCCGGGGTCTCCGGTATTAGCAACTGCATCTGATAGCGCGATGCCGAATGCTTTAAAGACTGCTTCACAGAGGTGGTGGTCATTGCGCCCATCAGCCTTGATGTAGGTTGTTATCTTCGCATGGTTGGAGAGGGAATAGAAGAAGTGCTCGAATATCTCTACCTCGATGGTTCCCACGCTCAACCCAGTGAAGGGAACATGATAGGTGAGGTAAGCCCTCCCACCGCAATCTATGGCTACAGTAGCGATCGACTCATCCATGGGGACGATGGCATGCCCAAAACGATGAATCCCATGCCCGCCCCCGATCAGCTGCCTGACCACTTCTCCAAGCACGATCCCGACATCCTCGATGGTATGGTGAGCATCGACATCAAGGTCCCCCTCAGCCTCCACCATGAGGCCAAAACGACCGTGTTTTACCATCGCATGTAGCATGTGGTCAAAGAATGGGATCCCTGTCCTGATGGACGCTATTGAGGCATCATCGAGGGACAGGGACAGGTCAATCCTGGTCTCCCCGGTCGTACGTGAGAGTCCTGCTTCCCTCACTGTGCCGCCTCCATTGCAGACCGAAGAGTTATCTTCCCACTATAGAGCGCAGAACCGAGGACCACCGCTGCGGCGCCTGTTTCCCTGATAAGGGTGACATCTGCTGGTGATGAGATCCCACCAGCTACAGTGACCGGGATCTTGACCTCCCGGATAATCTCCTGGATGGGCGTAATAACTATTCCGGATTGTAAACCCTCCACGTCCACGTTGGTGAAGAGGAGGCCCCCCGCGCCACCTGATGCAAAGCGTCGAGCCCATGCGAGATAATCTCCCTGTGCCTCACGCCACCCCTCAATCACGACCTGCCCGCCCCTGGTATCTACTCCGGCCATTACGCAGTCCTTTCCAAATTCATTCGCAATGTCAGTGACCGCTGAAGGGTCCCTGACCGCGAGAGTACCGAGGATAACCCGATCGACCCCAGTATCGAGCCACCCCCGTGCATCTTCGCGCGAGCGTATCCCCCCTCCAAGCTGGACTGTGACTCCGGTGTCATGTACAATCTCACGCACCAGGGTGGCATTTGCACCTGACTGACCAAAGGCGCCGTCCAGGTTGACGATATGTAAGGCCGACGCCCCTTCCCTGACCCAACGGTCGGCACAGGAGCGAGGGGACCCGTACAATGTTGCGCTCTCACGCTCTCCCTGTACGAGCTGGACGCAGTTACCCCCAAGGATGTCCACCGCGGGAAGGACGTCCATTCGCTTCACCGAATCATCCTCGCGATCGGCATGACCAGTATGTCCCGCGCACCTGCACGCCGCAGTTGCGTGATGAGGCGATATACAGCTTCCTCTCCGACAACTGCGTGGACCGCGACCAGGTCTTCACTTGAGGCGACCTCCATCACCGTGGGCCCCGAGAGTCCGGGGAGGACTGCCTTTACTGCATTAAGAGATGACCGTCCGGCATTCATCATCAGGTAACACTTCCCCCTTGCGGCGACCACACTCTCGAGGGCGAGTCGGATCTCTTCGATCTTATCCGCCTTATTCTTGAGGGCTGCAGGATTGGCGATCAAAATAGTGCTCGTTAATAGAACCTCTGTAATGACTCTGAGGCGGTTCTGTGCAAGGGTAGAGCCTGAGCTGGAGAGGTCAATGATGGCATCGGCGATACCGAGATGGGGAGTTACCTCGCAGGCGCCACCCACCTGGACGACCGATACTGGTATCCCCTTATCCTGGAAAAAAGACCTTGCAATCGAGGGGAACTCAGTCGCTATCGTACCATTCGCCAGATCGGCGGGTGTAGTGACTGGGGAGTCCTCCATCACCGCGAGGACTAGGCGGGCCCGTCCGATCCCAAGATCGAGGATCTCCTCAACGCAGGACCTTCGCTCACATACCATGTCATGGCCGGTGACCCCGAGGTCTGCCGCGCCGGTAGCGACGTACTCTGGGATGTCGATCGGACGTGCTGACAGGACCTCTACATGGGGGTCTGTGGTCCGTGAGATGAGCTGCCGGGCACCCCCTTCCAGGAGATGGAGGCCGCTTCGCTCCATAATCTCAAGGACTGGTGCGGCGATCCTCCCCTTGTTAGGGATCGCGATCCTGACTGATCCAGAACAGGTAGTTCGCGCATCAACCCCTGTTTGCCCTGATATGTCCATAAACTGGCTCAGAACGTCTTTAGCTCCCCACGGATCACGCGTTCGGTGACGCAGGTGACATTGGCTAATCCCTCATTCACAATCGCTTCGATATCGGGCCTGATCCTCGTAATATTGGTGTCACCTTTGGGGAGGATCTGAATACTCGCGACCAGGGGGTGGTCAATCGGAGCCCCGATCTGGGACAGTAGGCGGACATAGATCTCCTCGATATCGTCAACCTTTTGGACACAATCAGTTGCGATCTGAGTTGCGAGGAGGTTGTAGATCTTCCCGATATGATTTATGGGGTTCTTGCCCGATGTTGCTTCCATGCTCATCGGCCGGTTGGGGGTAATAAGGCCATTACACCGGTTACCCCGGCCGACTGACCCGTCGTCTCCCATCTCTGCCGAAGTGCCGGTAACTGTGAGAAAGACGCTCCCTGTGTTGACGTCATCCGCAGTGTTCACCTGGACCCGGACCTTTCTTCCGGTGTACTTCCCGGCCACCTTTGCGAGGTCCTCCTCCATAACTTCCTTGTACCGTAAATATTCAGGGAGGTCACTGCAGTAGCGGTCTACCATCGCACACGCAATAGTCAGGGTGATCTCACTCCCGTCACGTAGGCCCATGATCTTGATGTCCTGTCCTATTGCAGGATATTTCGGTCTTAAAAAGTCATCGATGTACGCACTCAGCTCACGCACAATGGTCTCGGTCTCGCTGAATGGAGCGTGCCCCACGCCAAATGAAGTATCATTTGCCCTGGGGATCCGGGTCTGGCACGGAGTGAAAACGTCTCTTAAATCAGTTGACCCGACCCCGAGACGACAGTCGATGATAACATCCCGATCGAGGTTCAGGGCTGGAATGATGCTCCTGATATATTTATGGGCTGCTTCCACAGCTATTGCATCGGAAGGGATGCGAATCCCATCGAAGTTCTTGGTCGCACGACCGTCCAGGAGGACGTAGATAGGCTTGATTATCTTTCCTCCCCCATACCGCGGTAAGGACTCTCCCGCAACGATCTCCCCCTGATCGGTGTTGTGGTGCAGGATCGCCCCGCACTCCTCAAGGTACGCTTTACAGAGTGCTCGACTCACTGCCTCTGCGATCCCATCCGCGATGCTGTCCGGGTGGCCTGCACACTTCCGTTCGACCAGTTCGATCTCCTGCTGTTCGAGGGGTGTCTGGTGTAGGGCTTCAACCTTGATGTTTCTCATGGTGTGATCCATCGGGATACTCTCTTTTATTATAAAGCGATGACTCTTCACTTAACCATTTCTTTGCTGCATAACGGGATCGCGCAAAAAGAGTGTTAAAATCGTGCAATGCTTATCAATGCACCCGGATCTTCCCCTGACTATCATTCTTTGTAGGACTTACGCAGTTCAGAGTTTTTAATAACTGGATTTAATTGACTCTGGGTATTAATTTACATTTTAAAATTTCCATATCTTGATATCTGGAATCATTTTGCGTAACTCCTACTTTGCAGTGATGATTCGACCCTAGTGCAATTTCGGCTGGCGCCAAGTGACCCCCTCAAGTGGGTCGCTTTGTGGGGTCCCTGGTATGGTAGAGGTGCCATATCCTGCATGACCCCTCGTGGCTGACCATGCAGGGCCCAACAGGCGTGCGGGGAGTACAGGCGGTCCCAAAGAGCCGGCAGTCTGAAGGGCGGGCGATGCCGCGGAGCACCCGGTCACAGAGGCATGGGGAAGAACTCTTTACGTGCTGAATTGTGATCCCGAACCGTGCCAAAGCGTCACGGTCCAAAAACTCTTCTCTCAGCTTCAGGCCTGATGCGGGTATTACCGGAAATCCACGCCATTCAACATCACAAGGCTCAAAGACACGGTACATCATCGCCTTTGCCTTGGTGTTACCCTCCCGGCTGACAGCCCGGGGGTACGCATTCTCCACCCTGGACACTCCCTCTCGTACCTGGGTGGCAAGCATGAGGAGACCAAGTAAGATCTCCTCGGCTTCGAACCCTGCCACCACCTGTGGTACAGGGAACTCTTCATACTCCTGGTACCCCATTACCGTGCAGACATGGCCTGGGAGCAAAAAGCCGTCGAGCCGGGCCTCACCCTGGGCAAGGAGCCAGCGCATCGCGGGAGGGACGAGCCTGTGGCAGGATAGGATGCTGAAATTTTTAGGAAGAGAAGAGAGGAGAACGGCAGCGACGGTGGGGGCCGTGGTCTCAAAGCCGACTGATACAAAGACTACCTCCCGGTCCTCATGGGCTGCGATCTCGACTGCTTTGTGGACTCCCTGGACGACCCGGACGTCACCGCCGCACGACTCCAGGGAGGTCTTAGACCCTGGGACCCTTAGAAGGTCGCCATAGGTCGTAATGATGCATCCCGCCTCAGCGAGAGCGATGGCCGCATCGATCTCACCTTGGGGAGTGATGCAGACCGGGCAGCCGGGCCCCATCACTATGGATACGCGTGCGGGAAGGAGGCTGCGCAGTCCTGTCCTGGCTATCGCTGCTTCATGCGTCCCGCATATATGCATGAACGTGAGATCCCGATCGACTATCTCCTTAAGTCGCTTAGCAATCTCCTGAGCCGTGGCCATAGAATCGCAATAATGTCGCTTCGGAACCCTATAATGTTGGTCTTTGCCTCTCTCACAACAGATCTTTCGGGAGATACCCGTCATACTGGGTGTTACCTGCATGAGGGCTGGCATAAGGGTTAATTATGGTGCGAAGAGCAGTTACTCCGCATGAAAATGGACAGATCCTGGTTTCTTTCTATGTGGTTTTGCCTGATGATCATTGTCATTATTACAGGATGCATCGGGAACCCATCGGGCCAAAAACCACAGACCACGACCGCGCCCTCTGGCCCACCGATGCAGGATATAACAGGCCAGATAGTAATTCTCCAGCACCAGGGGTCTATCGATCCAGAGAGTAACCGGTACCTGGTGTCTGGGACTGCAAAGAACAGGGGACCTGCGATCATCGATGTGACAGGTGTCGTGGTTAAGTTCTATGATAAAACCGGGGGGTTCCTAAGCGATGGGTCTGCAAGTACCATCGATTTAAAGCCCGGAGGGGCATGGGACTTTGAAGTTGCTTACGGCGGGGCAGGGACCAGCGTGGGAAACTACACAATTGATATCGCGGACTAAAAAGAAGAGCCGGGTTAGGCGATGTTCTCGTTTAGCGGGAGAGAAATATCCGGTATGCATCAGGGATCTCATTAAATCCCTCGGTTATCGCTCTGTTGAGGTCCCGGAGGTTCTCCACCACCTGCTCGGCACTCTTAATCTGAACCGTGAGGGCAAGCGCAAGGTCCTCTCCTCGCCCCTCAATGGTCAGTGCCTGTTCTCTCACTTCGATCAGGTGCTGTGCGATCAGTTCCACCGGGAGCTTCAATCTTAAGGCAGATTCGGTGATATAGGAGATAAGAGTCTGGAGGGCCCGCTTATGCTCGGTGATGTCGTGTACAA
Source organism: Methanomicrobiales archaeon (assembly GCA_026394765.1). Taxonomy (GTDB): domain Archaea; phylum Halobacteriota; class Methanomicrobia; order Methanomicrobiales; family Methanospirillaceae; genus JAPKXQ01. The sequence goes on along the minus strand of JAPKXQ010000082.1, from coordinate 2,062 downwards.
CAACTGCGGCGCCCACCACCTTTCCAAACCGGTCTATCAGTGGGGTGATACTCTCAATGACGTCGATCTCGCCACCGTCTTTACGCCGGCGTTTTGTCTCGAAGTGGTCGACTTTTACTCCCTCCTCGATGTGGGTGAGGGCCAGCCCTCTTTCTGTATCGCTTTTTCCTGGATTTAGCAGGGATAGGTCCTTGTCCAGGACTTCGTCATATGAGAACCCAAACATACGCGCTGCGGCAGGGTTCCAACTCCTCACCTTCCCTTCCAGGTCCACCCCTATTACAGCTTCGTCTGAAGACTCCACGATAGATGCAAGGAATGCCTCGGTCTTCTCGGCCTCGATCCTATCTGTGATATCCATCATGTGGTGAACTGCACCAGAAACCTCCCCGCCATAGCCAAAGACAGGGTCGACGGCCACCTTATAGTATCGGCTCCCAACCGCGAGGACCTTTGTCTCCCGGGCTTTTGAATTGAGGAGACGCGCAAATGGGCAGTCATCGATATAATCAGGGAGGCTGTGCATCACCTCGTAACACTGCTTCCCCACGATAGTATCCAGGGACTTTTGTATGAGATACCCGGTTGCCTTGTTTGCCTGGGCGATCACACCATATTGGTCCAGGATAAAGACCGGGTCAAGGATTGCATCGAATGTCGACTGCCACAGGTCATGCTCGTTTTTGCAAGCATCTGATGGTGAACTCGTCACAAGCACCGGGGGGAGGTCCCCTCCTGACATCATCTATGATTCTCTCTTCTGCATATGTGTTGTGGTACCCGGAGGCCAAAAAACAGGGCGGTATTCGTAGTGATTTGGCCAAAATACCTGGGGGTCCAGCATATAATCTGGGAGTATAGTCTTCGACTAAAAGACATACACCCTGACTCTATCATCTCATGCGTGACCCCTTTTTCATGATCGGTATCTCTTCGTTCTACCTCCATCACCGGTGAACTGACGTGAAAAGTGGGGTGGCGCCAAGGTTTTGCATCATAATTCCTTCAACTGGGTGGAGGGGCGTGATAATGCTCTTGGCGCCCGTACATTCGATCTCTACGAGATCTTGCCATCAACATCAGATTACCAGGAGATCTTGTTGTACCCCTCTTCATCGAAAATATGGGGGAATGGGTCTGTTTCTGATATGAAATACTTCGTGTTTCATAGCCTTTTATAAAACCTCTGTCCATCCATGACTTTCTCAGAATGCATTAGGATTTTGTTTTCTTCGATCACTTTGGGATGGATGCGTCTCTCAAACTGCCATCTCTCCATTTTCCACATCCGTGATGATAGCGAGACACGGGACCTCTACGTCTCGAACGGAAAATTGAAGGTTATATGAGGAAAGGTATCCCCTTACTTGAGCCTTACCAGGTCACTGTAATTGCCGTGGTCTCGTTGCATGACGGAGTGAATGATGTCCCCGCGTTCCTCTCATCGTGCGGCGGTGAGGGATGTGAAGATGGCGAAGTGTGAACTCCTTTTTCTGAACCGTCCTGGCTAGCGGATACTATGAACAGGTCATGTATGGCATTTTCTCATGGGAAAACAGAGATGAGGAAATGAAGGGTGGTTCAGCATACATTGACCCCGATCCGGGTAATTTTTTAATAGAGCAACACGTATGATAGTGGTGCAATCTGCCTCAGTGGCTCAGTCGGTAGAGCGACACCTTGGTAAGGTGTAGGTCGCGAGTTCAAATCTCGCCTGAGGCTTCCAGTCTCGAATGATAAAATCACAGAAAGTTTTTCATATCGTGACTACTGTTTTACATGCAGAACGTACTGCTCCATCCTACTATCCGGAAAGGGTATGAAAATAATTCAATACGACACGCACTCGATAAAGGGATAATCACCACAGAAGATGCGCGACTCATCAAGGAATATGTCGATCGCATGCCCGGGTGCTCGGCACCCTGCATCATTTCTCAATACATAATAAAGTTTTGATAAAAAACCAGTATAAACGGGTATACGATGAAACTCATCCCCTCTATCCTGATTTTAGGACTGGTTGTATGTGCAGCCCTCCTTTCGGGGTGCACCAATCAGC
>JAPKXQ010000016.1 GCA_026394765.1 Methanomicrobiales archaeon | reverse complement strand
TAAGAATTAAAAATGATTGTCGTAATATTTCTATCAAGAAAAATTTTAAACAGCCGGAAATTATGAAGAAATTAGAATCAGCACTTACCGGTATTAATGACATGAGAATCAAAGATTTGAATGGATATCAGTATAACTTTATACTTCTCTAATTTAATTTGTCGGTGATATTAAAAAGCCCGGAACTCATGTAATACGTCAGGGTGTTGGGAGAGGGTCACTGCCCTGCCATTCACCCTGACTTCCTTCCCATACACCGGGCACTCACCCAATTTACGCTCGCGACCCCGAGGGGAGTGTGACCACGGGGGTCTGGTCAAAGGGCAGAGTGAATATGACCCCTTCAACCGAGAGTGTCGCACTCCCTTTGACACGTATCTTCACTTCCTCTTGCGTGATGAGGCGAAACCCGGCCTGGATAAGTGCAAGGTTGTCGATAGTGACGGGGAGTGAGAACTCCTGATTCACCCCTGGAGGGACCATAAACCCCCCTCCAGTACCATACCCAAGAACTTCGTCCCCGCCCGGTCCCGGGTAGTAAAGGGTGAAGGTGACGTTCTCCACGACCCCGCCAACAGGATAGGTATTGAGGATACTCATGGTGACATTAAGGTCAGTTTTGAGCAGACTGATGCTGGTAACCTCCATCGACCGGAAGGTGATCTGGGGTTTTGGGGTCATCATGAACGCCCCGGCGACCACTGCTGCGAGGATTATTACCACGATCAGTGCGATATAAACGCGCTTCATGGTGAGAGTGTTATCTCCGCCCCTGGAAATAGTGCTCCCATCTCAGCGAGAGGCCAGACAAGATACAACGGGGTGTGCGGTTGCACACCGCTCAAAAAGTCAGCGATGAACGAAGGTTCAATGAAGGCTATGCAATACGAAGTGTTGCATATCAGATGCCTTAAAAACAGGAGAGACGGGGTCTCCCCCTTACCTGATCAGAGGATCCCAATCAGGACAACACCGGCAGAAACGACCAGAATAATCAGGATTACAGTCAGGATCTTCACCCCACAGCGCTTGCAAAAGCCAGGGGCGACATGACCGCACTCTTGACAGTAGTCGTCTTTACAGACCCTGCATGAATGGGTCGTGTGATGCTGCGGGTGTGTGCGACACTTTGTCAAAAAGACCACCCACTCTCAGTCATCAGGTCCAGGGGGATCTCTTCAGGAGAGTGAGGCACCCTTATTACCCCGCACCATGATGCCAGCGATAATGCTCGCAACCCCAAAGATCACACCGAATATCCCAACGACAGTGATTATCGCAAGCGGCCCTTCAAGTGGCATCGCAACGACCATGAGGCCGAAGATGATCGCAATTATCCCTGTCAGACCAAAGAGGAGGCGGTGCTCTTTCTGGACGCCCGAGAATGCGAGGCCCAGATCCCCGATCCCGGTCACGAATGCCCAGAGCGCTATCAAGAACGTGATGGCAAGGACCATCACCACAGGGGAGATGAATGTGAGGATAGCAATTATCACCCCGATCACCGAGAGGGCAAGGAGGCCCCAGCGGTGTGCAGGTGGCGCAGACGAGGAGAGGCAGATCCCACCACCACATATAGAGAGGACCAAAATCAAGATCCCAACCAAATACACGATGAACTCGATCATCCCGACCGGGAAAGCGAGGGCGAGGATCCCAATTATCAGGGCCAGGACACCCCTGATAAGAAGTGACGTGCTCATGAAGGAGGGACAAGAAGATAAACTCATGATATCCATGCAATCACCATATTCATTACGTCTCTTCGGACCTCATTCTACTAATGGATTCCGGGATAGTTGCAGGAGAGGAGGTAGGGGAGATACATAACAAGAACAGACCCTACTATGAGCAGCATTACATTGGAACAACCATGCCCGCAGGCGGTCAGGCAAACCGAATGAAAACCCCATGAGGATTAGGCCTCATGCTGACCCATGAAAGTCTCGAATTTTGCCCTATATTTGGATTATAGCCCCAATTTAATGGGAGATCTAAGGCAGCCCCGCGTCTCAGAACAACATATAACGGGCTGTGTTGGGAGCTGGAATGGGATTTTGTCGAATAGGAAGGAGGAATTACTTCCTCCCCCCCTTCCAAGAACGCACCTTGCGACTTTCACCGCAGTACGCTCAAACCTCACACTACCCAGTTGTCAGGGCACATTAAAAGAATGAATAAACCGTTGTCTGTCGGGTC